>DATEPD010000001.1:0-5933 GCA_035273365.1 Nitrospiraceae bacterium
AGAAAACGGCGCGACTTCTGGCTGGTCATCGACCGTATCAGTAGAGAACGTCACGGTGAGACCATGCTCTTTGACTTCAACAAGACAAGGCGCACCGGCGGCGGGAAACTCTTCGCCAAAACAGAGCGCGTTGGGAAAGAAATGAGTCATCAGGGGTTGTACGGCTGCTCAAAATGGCCGCGAACGAGGCCGCAGGCGAGCAGAAACCGGAGGCGTGATAGCTTCCACCCTCCCTCCCCGAGCTGCCAAGACAGCTCCTTCCCCGTATGGGGTACGTCGAGGATTTTCTGCGAGTCGAGAACGATGTTGGCGGCCATTTTCAGTAGCCGTTATTCGGAGACGGGGATAAACTGCCTGATCCATGCCCCGAAACTGCCCGGATTCCGGCTTTGAATGTACACAAGTCCGGGTCCTCTGAACCGGCAGACAAACCCTTCGCCTGAGGTAAAACTGGCAACCCAGCCGGAGGTGGCCTTTTCGATGTTGTAAGAAGTTGTCGTCGACCAAGCCACGAGGTGGCTATTGTCCACGATGTATTCCTGACCGGGCTTCAGCTCGATTTTGTGAATGGCCCCAAAGCTGTTCAGCACGAGCAACCCTTTCCCGCTGATTTTTAGAATGAAGAAGCCCTCCCCACCGAGCAGTCCTCGGCTCATGCTCTGCATTTGGCTTTCGATGACGATCGCGTCGGCACCCGCGAGGAACCCATCTTTCTGCACCATATACTCATTCACGCCATCGAGTTCTAGGATGGCAATTTCGCCGGGCACTGTCGGAGCCAGCAACGCTTCTCCAGGGCCTCGGCTGGCGCGCAGCGTCTGGAAGAAGAACTTCTCACCAGTTAGGAATTTTCGAGACAGGGCCCCGAGAAAACCACCCTCCATTTTGCTTTCAATGTCGATGGTCGGTGAACAGGCCACCATGGCACCCGACTCGGCCTTGATGTTCTCACCAGCTCCTAATTCCACCCGCACCATGGGAAAGGCCCCCGGATATAGGATTTCGCTTTTCATTCCTGCCGTCTCCTTTTTCTACAATCAGACTCTTGCTGAAGAAAGTGCCCGGGTCGCTCTGACTGCGCGTCCATGGAGCACATTCTGATCGTGCGCGGTGCGCGGCAAGGAGCGACTTGGGCACCTTTTTCTCACACCGCTACCCATCCATACACTCGACGACTCGGCTCCGGTCCTTCTTCGAGATAACTCATTCGAAGTTGGCCCAACGCATCTTTAGACACCTCCTGTCGTTTGACACTCACATCGATTCCGAAAATCCTGGCGGCGTTGAGACCAAAGATCTGCTCCTTTACCTGCCGTGTCAGGGACTGATAGCGATGCCTGTCGATCAGCTGATCGGGAATCTGAAATCGCCGAAATGCTTCGATCTGCCATTGCGGGGTGCCATACCAGATGGAATCCGTGCCCCAGAGCACATGATCGACGCCGAACGCGTCGATGATCTGCCCGAGCACATGCGCGCAGACCGACGGATGGGTCGTGACGAGCTGGGCAAAGGTCGAGCCGAGCTCCATATAGATATTCTTGATTCCCGGCTGAGCCTGCTTCATACGGCAAAACTCGGTGGTCCAGGGAATCTCGCCCGTCTTTGCAAACACCTCATCCACCAGCGAGGCAGTTTTGAGCCCCGAGTGATAGACCAGAAAGTCGATGTCGGGAAAATCCTTGGCCGCCTTGATCAAATCCTTTGGATGGTTGTAGTCCGGCACAGGGCCGAGCGGCAACCCCTTGTGAATACAGACCCGCTTTACGTTGAGCTTGCGCGCCTGTTCCAACATGGGATAGGCCATCCGCTCATCGTCCATCCACCAGCCGCGGTCGAATCCCTTCGGACAAGACCCGGTGTAGCCTTTCCAGGCATCGACTTTGAGGGTCTCCGCCTGCATGGCCATAAAGTCGAGGTCCGCCGTGCCAAGCTGCGGTGTGACAAGCCCATGGGCCAGCATGCGCTGCGAACCGGCGACCCGATTTACCTCATCGCGAATATGTGCCATCTCGCGTGGTGGCACAACGGCCTCCTGCGGATAGGGCCCGGGTGGCGAACTGATGAGTCCGATCGTCGTCTCACTGTCGAGAAAAACCTCTTTCACGAAGTTGCGCCATGAGAGATCATCGAGCGTGCCCGTATCGCCAGCGAGCTTGGGGTTGAGTCCCGCTTCGCGAATGCGACGGCGCATAGACAGCAATGCCTGTTTGGACACACCCCCTTTGCGGCGATCCTCCGCACCCGTTGGGTCATATTGAGAACTCACATAATGCGTCTGCACGTCAAAGATGAAGTACGGCAGCCCCTGCTGTTCCGCAAAGGCTGCTGATTCGAATAATTCGACTTCTTCAATGTCGAAGAACCGCCCAAAGACTGAATTCATGGCCAGCAGCGCACCGGCGATTCCACCCGTTGTCTTGAGAAAGTCTCTGCGGGTCAGGCCTCGTAGAGCGGCAGACTGCTCGATCATCGTCGCAGTAATTTGTTCGACGCGAACCTGGTCTTTCGTCTGGCCAAAAGGCGCAAACTCCTCGTTCGAAACGATTTGAGTCGGCACTCCAGATCGAAAGGTCTTGCCTTGCCGGACTATGATATTTTTCCATCGAGAATGTTGAGGAGGAGACATGGCGAATCATCCTCTGCACAAGATTGTGGGGGTGATTCTGTTGAATACCACAGGCAGTGTCAAGCAACCAAGGATACTAGAATCATGCTGTCCGAGAATTATGAGACTCGAAGAGCGGTCCGGACAATATGGCTGTCCCTGAGGCGGTCGGCCATCACAACGCGACTGCTCCTGGCGTGGGCAAGATTCATAGGCTCATCGGAATTTCCAGTGTCGACTTGCGTAATACGGACTACCTGGCGCTCGATGTCGGCAGGAAATCGATCGAGCAGGCTGCATAAACAACCATCAACGTATGGACTAGGAAAATTTTAATTCAAGGGGCTGGTAGATCAGACTTTGGCCACAAAGAGGCCTGGTGGATTATTTAGACCTTGGTGGGGGCACGGAGCGGCTGCTCTCGATCACGACCGATTGAGTCTTGGGAATTGTTGCGACGACATCGTGCAGGGGATCACCCTCCTGATCCTTGCCGTCATGCCCAACACTATACATCACACCCTTCTGCTGATCGACCAGCATAGGAAGACCGGTAAAAGGATCGTAGTGGGCTTGCCCTGCCTTCGCGAGGCGCGTGAGCAGATTTCCCTCTTGTGGCCCTCGTCTGATCCAAGCTTGCAGGCCCGCCAGACGAAGCCGTGCATCGGTCTCTACGATACGCCCAACATAGGGATCCCATGAGGGCAGCGGCTCGATTCCGATGATGTGCTCGATCGGATTCGCCAAGTAATCCATCACGCTGTCAGCGGGAGACCGAATGAAGCTGGACAGCTTCGGTAGGCTCGTATAACGCCCTTCCGCCATCGCTTTGCTCGCCGCCTCGTAATAGTCCGCATAGTCATTGGATCGCCGCTGCACGGGAAGCGGCATCGCCGCCGCCAGGGCTACGTGAAGAGGCCGCTCGTTGGTCGTATCGTGCTTCACACTCGTCGTCACGGCCTTCGTCGCCCATGCCAGATAGCTCTGCATCGGCCATCGGAGCGAGAGCTCAACCTGATCTAGGGGTCGGACGATTTTGGTAAGACGAGCGACGGTTTCCTCATCGAGATCCTGTCGGATCAAGAGCCCGGATGCGATTGCGACATCGTCCTTGACTGCCGTCGCTGCCATCATCTTGACCATCAACGTTTTCGACTGTCCCAGTGCAACGCGCCACGATCCCATATCGGTCTCAAGTCGTTCGAGACCGGTACTGAGATTCTGCGTAAACCCATCTGCCAGATACAACCGATGGGCCAGCAGAATATGAGCACAGTTCGGGCTTAGGATTTGTCCATACCCGACATCCTCAAACGGCATCGAAAGCCACTGTTGGTAGCGCTTGAGGGCAACCGATTCTTGAGCCGTCCATGACCGTACTGCTGCAGTCTGCGGCTTCAGCGTTGCCACCGGGTCTGCGCTGGTGAACCATCCACGCGCCACGTTGGCGGAGGCCCCTATTGTCGTCCCTTTCCCCTCATCACCGTGCAGGCAAGCGTTCGCAGCTTGAAGATCGCTCTCTTCCGCCTTGCGCTCGTAACCCGTTTGGAGGGGATCCTGTTCCGCAGAAGCGTCGAACCCGAGGAGTAAGAAATACCCGTTTTTCTTTGAATCAGTGAGTGCCTGTGGAGGGCTCGCTGTCAGGTCATGATAGACCGGTGACGGGGGAGCTTCCATGACCATCCACGCCAATCCAATCACCCCGATGCCGACCGCCCCCAGCACAATACACGAGAGTGTCAACCCCACACACAACAAGGCGATCGATCGCGTCGTGGAAAAACAGGACCCGATGAACGACGAGATACCAATGCGGACCCGTGACACTCGTGCAGCAAACCTGCGGCGCGGTTTTGGCGATGCGACACGATCATGCGTGCGAACGTGAGTTTTCTCTCCGGTTGAGTCAAAAAGAACATCAACGGCCGATGGCACAGGCTCTGTCTCCGGATGAGTGGATTCGATAACGGTATCCTGCCGCGTTGAGGAAGACGATGTGGGAGGATTCAGAAAGGTGATCGATTCACTCGCCCGAACCCATTCCGGTCTCGTATCTTCTTGGGGAACAGCTTTTCCCTCGACTGGGGCAACCGCTTCAACAACCGGGGCCACCGCCTCTGGAATCGCCGATTCCCATCCACTACTGCGTGACAGCTCGACAACCACCTCGGGAAATTCCTCCACCGGTGGTAATGGAGACGGCAAAGCAGTTGGAGGCTCCCCCTTCTCCTTGTCCCAATTTCGCTTCTTTTCAGACGGACGATGCGGCTGAACTTCTACTTCGCCAGTGCTCCATGATGACAGTGTATCCATCGAGGCAGGAGGTACCGATTGTGCCTCACTCGGCATAACGGAGTGCGGAGGAGCCTCAGCGGCATGGAATAGTGTGAGGGGGATTTCATGGTGTTCTGTGGAACCCAGCTCAGGCTCGGGTGGTGCTTCCGGAATCACTGCAGAACGTGACGGCTCCGGAATGGAGGCTTCCGGAAATGGCACCACAGGCTGTGACTCCATAGGTGGGAACGAAACTGGCTCAGATTCACGAATGGGTTCGAGCGGCTTTGACAGAGGGGATACCGGAGGTTCCACCTTGAGGAAGTAGCTTGGAGCATCGCTCGAAACAGTCGATGACTCCTCTGCTCGCGAGGGCTCTTCCGAAAGAGTGACTGGCATTGGCGATGGGAGATCGGGCTCTTGGATCGCATCTATTTCCTTACTTGCTCCATTCGCTTCACTCGCGCTTGGAGGATGAGTCGGTGGTAGCGGCTCGGAATCGCTGAGCAAGACGGGCGGTTCTTCTATAGTTAGGGGAATGAATGGGGCGGAGGGCTCTGGTTCTGACACAGTCTCTGCTTGAACTGATTCTAATTCTCTCACATCAGACTTGGGCGATGCAGCAGGCGAACTTGACGACAACGTGCCTGCCGCCAACTTCAATGCGCCGTCGAAGACGGCGTTCCATGAAAATGGAACAGTGGCCTGGGAATCAGCAGCGGAGGGGGTCGGAACATCGGGCTCTTGAACTACCACGTGATTCGCTGATGACTCCACCGTAGAATTCGACTCACGAGGCTCCATCAGATCTAGCGTAACAGCTGGACTCGGCAACTGATCTGATTCGAATTCTGGCTGAGGGGTGGCGGACGGGATCGAAATTTCCGGCTCTGGAAGTTCCGCGGGACTTGTTGATGGCTCTGCAGCAAATATCGATTCACTCGGCTCTGTTAGATCCAGCGCAGGCGCTGGACTGCGCAACTTATCTGATCCACATTCAGTTTGAATGGTAGCGGGTGGGGCAAGAACAGGTTCACCTCCAAGTAGAGGG
>DATEPD010000002.1:0-2746 GCA_035273365.1 Nitrospiraceae bacterium
TGCGGATGGAGGTTGACCTTGTTGGCCCATCCTGTCCGCTCGTCGTCAGGAATCTCGTTCTTATAAATGACATCTATGCAGTCATACACATTCCCGCGGATCACCAACGGCACCTGCTTGGCCGGAGTCTTCCGAACTTCCTCTTCCTCCTCATGGAGGACGAAAATCATGCCGTTCGGATCCACGATGGCAGGCGTCTTGGCCGTTGCCGTCTTCAACGTAATCGGTAACGTGATGGCGTTAATATTGAAGTGCTTGCGTGGCGAGTCCGACGGGCAGAGGCTCCAGGGTCCCTGTTCGCCAGGCTTTGCCGGCTCTGTGCTTCTGGATCCATCTTCCCGGACGTGGAAGGGTTCCAGCCAGGGGGCTCCACCATGATTCGGTGCGAATGGCGGACGCTTGCCTAGATGCGGTCGCAACCAGGGGAACGCCAGTTTGCCTGTCTGGGGGTCAAACGTGATCGGCGGCCGCTTCAACGGCGTGGGAGACTCGTAATCGGCCCACTTGTGCGGTGTCTCCGGTTCGTTCAGGGCCAGTGTTCCCTCCCACTTCCAGTTCACCACCGTCGCATCATGTGCCGCTGCTTGCTTGACCTGATCTTCGCTCTTTCCAGGAAGACCTTGCGGGGGCAACATATATTCTACCCAGTCCTTGATAGAGACCTTCACTGGGTTGGCCTTCCAATCGGTCTTGTCTTTGGTAATTTCCCACTTCTTTCCGCCGTACCAATCCACCGTCGTGCCGACAAGTTTGTCGGAAGACACGGCCGGCTTGATCTTGCCCTTACGATCCGGCAATTCGACCAATGGCTTCATGACATCCGTCTGAGAACCAGGTGTCTGGAGCGTGTTATAGACGCGCCAGAAACCCCACATGCCGGTGACATAGTGCTGAGGAATATGGCAGTGGAAGACGAACTCTCCGGCGAGAGCCTGCAGACCGCCTGACCCGCCTTCGATGACTTCATCGAAGATCTCGGAAGGCCCGATTGATTGGACGTCCAGCCGGTCCGACACGTCGCGGATTGCAGGGAACTTGACCGGCCCGTTCTTGCTGAGGGTCGGATCGAGCTGACTGGTGCCGGGTTGTCTGGCCCAACGGATCGATCCCCCATGCAGATGGTGCGAATGTACGATCTCGGAGCCGCCGATCATCACGAATTTGGCAGGATCGCCCAGATAGGATCGCGGAACCGTCGTGGCCGGGTCGCCGAACGTGTAGGACCCATAGCCCTGGGACTCGTCGGAGAATCCGATTAAATGTGCCTGCTGCTCAAGTCTCGTCCCGTGCGGCTCACTCCGATAGTTGAGCAAGCGCGCAGCCGGCCGATAGGTATCGGTATGGGGGTCACGCTGAGGCAGCATGTCGCCGGTACGGCTCAATAGACGGAACGTCTCGTCGCCGGCCTCATGATAGAAAATCACGAACTCCCGGAAGTCCGATCCTTTCGCCAGGTCGATGATGGCTTCCCAGCCGCTGGTCATCTCTTCGCCGGTGAAGGGGCTCAGATGACGGGCACCGCGAGCTTCCACAACGAGTGACCCGAGCATGCCAAGCGAATATTGCTCGCGCGTCGTATGGCTGTGGAATGCATGACCGCCTACCTGTAAATCCGGTTGAATGTACCACTCAAATTCTCCGATTTGTCCCGTTGCCACAGTGGCTTCAGGATTGTTGGCGTTGGCCGGCTTGCCTGTGCTGCGCACGAGCATTTGGGAGCCGTTGAGAATCATGTTGGTCGGTTCGTCGGCAATCTGGTTGCGAAGTGTCACTCGTACACAATCCCCCTGGTTCGCCCGAATGACGAGCGGCTGAATCAAATCTCCCTGGAGACCGTTGGACACCGCGCCGGCCGAAAAGGTGACATCATCGCTTTCACGCGCCGCCTTATTCTTCTCTTCCTCGGCTCGGATGCCCGGCACGTTCTCCGTGAGGGCATACATGTACCCGGGATAAAAATCTCCGAAGCGGTTGACGGTAATTTCGACATTAATCGCCGAAATATCGAATGTGCGAACCGGTGCGCTGGCCGGACAGCGTGATCCCTGACCCACCTTCACCTTGTCCTGGTCCTCCGCCACCAGCAAGACACCTTGCTGCATCGCATGCGAACCCGCTCCCTGGAAGGGGCCCTTGCTCTGCACTTGCCGCTCAATCTGTTCTATCGCCCGCGACATCTTGTCCTGCAACATGGGTCCTGCAGGCCGATGGATAACGGTCGCCGCCGCTTCCGTTTCAGGATTCATGACAGCCGTATGCTGATGAGGAGGCGTCGCTTCTGCCGACGCCTGGGTCACGCCCAAAACGGCGGCGAGCAACGCGGCCCCTGCCTGACTTGCAAACCTTCTGGTAATCATCCTCTTCTCCTCCTAAATAAGGTCTGGTGAATACATTCTATCTACAGCAACTCTGTACTCTCAACGCTCGTGCCGTGATGCGCATCCGCATCCTGTCTCCGAAAATGGTCTGATGAAGGCTCCGCCCTTTGTCGTTGCGAATTCAAGAGGCCAGTTTATTCATCACGCAGCTTTCACCAGGCAGGTCTTCACATCTGAATGTACTGAAACGTTCAAATACTAACATAATAAGACTTGCTCGATCAAATAGGCTGTAGTCGAAAGTATGAAAATAGATTTCCCGCAGCCTGTGAGATTCTTCAGTCCCTGTGAAACTTCTCGTGGTCAAAAATTGAGAAAGAGTTGGCTCAATGGACAAGAGGCGCTAG
Source organism: Nitrospiraceae bacterium (assembly GCA_035273365.1). GTDB lineage: Bacteria > Nitrospirota > Nitrospiria > Nitrospirales > Nitrospiraceae > Palsa-1315. Next base: position 2,726 of record DATEPD010000002.1, read on the forward strand.
CATACGGACCATGGTGAAACA
>DATEPD010000003.1:0-3773 GCA_035273365.1 Nitrospiraceae bacterium
GCGGTAATAGGCCGAGGTTCTTGGTCCGCCGATTTCCTGCGACCACAATTCAAACAAGCAAATACTGTGATCGCAAGCCCTGCGTTCAGATCCACTGCCCGTTCCGGCAACATCGCCCCGCGGCATTTATCGCAAATCGTCATGATGACAACGTACCATGCGAAAGAATAGAAGCATATCCACCTGAAGTACTGGGTCTTCTTGGGAAGTAGGCCCTTCCGCCCATATACAGCTAGGCCGTTAGAGTGCAGGGAAGGATGAGAATTTATTCATTGATCAACCAGAGCAGATTATGTGGTCCTTGACAGTAGAGGTACTGTCCCATAGGATTGTGGTATCAAGAAGAGGTTCCCACAATGTATAGAACTATCCTCCTTGTCGGGCTCCTTATAGTGTTATATTTTCTCCTTCGGCAGGCTTTTCGAAGGTTGAAAGGTCGGAGCGAGCCGGACCTCCTTGCTCCCGGGAAAGATCACATGGTGCAGGATCCAGTCTGCAAGATATTTGTTCCGAGGGGAACGGCAATAACAGAAGATATTGGCGGGCAGACCTATTACTTTTGCAGCCGATCCTGCGCACACAAGTTTCAGGAACAACTTGCCGGCTAACAGCCTGAGTAACTTGAGTCGGAGAGTTTCTCTTCCTTGTCGAATTTGAGCGTAATCTGACACTGATTGGGGGAAAAGTTAAAGAAGGGAAGACCTGATTTGCCTCCGGCGATGCGATAGTAGGTCCAGGTTTCGCCGCCGAAAAATCTCGAGGCCTTGCCGCTCGGGGCTCCCCAGTTCTTCTCAAACCAAGCCTGGTCCTTGCCTTGGAGTTCAGCCGGTTTGAGCGATTGTTCAAGATAGGGATTACCACCGCCGCAGCCGGTCAGGGCCAAACCGAATACGAGCAACCAAGCCGATCGTTGCATCGTTGCACTCTCCTCGATCGTACCGATACAGTTAGAGATGACTCTATGGTGAATAATCGAATTCTAACTGGCGGTCTGGGACCTGTCAAACTGACTATGCCGGCAGAATATTGCACCACGGTTGAGTTCTTCATAGAATGACCGATAATGAACCGATCACAAGGATTTATCATCTCGACGTGAAAGGAGAAGCCCATGAAATTCTTTCTTGATACCGCCAACGTTAAGGAAATCCATGAAGCGGCTAGCCTCGGACTTCTCGATGGAGTGACCACGAATCCTTCACTCGTCGCCAAGGAAGGGCGCATTTTTAAGGAAGTGCTCATCGAGATTTGCAACATCGTAGATGGGCCGATCAGTGCAGAGGTCGTCAGCCTCGAAGCCGATGCCATGGTGAAGGAAGGGAAGAGCCTTGCAAAGATCCATAAGAACATCGTCGTGAAGGTGCCATTGATTGCGGAGGGCTTGAAGGCCACCAAGAGGTTGACCGCCGAGGGGATCAAGGTGAATGTCACATTGTGCTTTTCTCCAACCCAGGCACTCCTTGCAGCAAAAGCTGGTGCCTGGTGCGTCTCACCCTTCATCGGTCGTCTTGACGACATCAGTTCAAATGGGATGGAACTGATCCGGCAGATCCTGACCATCTACCGCAATTACGACTATAAAACCCAGGTGCTGGTGGCCAGCGTGCGCCATCCTCAGCACGTTGTCGAAGCTGCACTAGCTGGTGGACATATCTGTACAATGCCCTTCTCGATTTTCCAGCAGATGGTGAAACATCCGCTGACCGATACCGGACTCAAGAAGTTTTTGGCGGACTGGGATGCTCAATCCAAGAAGTAGGGCTAGCGGTCTGCTTGTGGGCGATCCGGCTCGGCAAGTCGTTGCCGAGCCGTCGCAAAGATGTGGTGAAACATCGGCCTGGTCAATCGCCCGGTGAAGGTATTTTGCTGGCTGGGATGGTATGAACCGATCAGTGTCGTGTTCCACGGAAGGACCGCTACAATTCCATGGGAAAATTTCGGGATCGGTGAGGGAAGTCGCAATCCCTCATCACGGCAGACTTTCAAGTAGTGATCGAACGCAATCTTGCCCAACGCCACAACCACTCGGATCCTCCGCAACAACAGGAGTTCTTCACGCAGATAGGGGCGGCAGGCTTTAAATTCTTCAGGGGCCGGTTTGTTGTCGGGCGGCGCACAACGGACGGTCGCGCCAATGTAACAATCTGATAATTTCAGCCCGTCATCCCGATGACGAGAGTCGGGTTGGTTGGCGAAGCCAAATCGATGTAGGGCGTCATACAACCAATCTCCGCTCCGATCGCCCGTAAAGACTCGTCCGGTTCGATTGCCGCCATGGGCAGCAGGTGCCAGCCCAAGCACATAGAGTCGCGCGTGGGAGTCCCCGAATCCAGGGACCGGACGACCCCAGTAGGTCCAGCTCGCATACTGCTTCCGCTTCTCTGCGGCGATCGTCTCTCGATAGGTGACGAGCCGTGGACAGGCGGTGCAGTGGGTGATGCGATCGTTGAGGAGGGTGAGTGCACGCATAGCGGGCGCAGTCTAGCACGGATGCAAAAGTCGATCATACTTGCCGGTCCCTGGTCTGGCTGTTAGCATGCGTATTCGACATGGATCGTTCACTCATGGAGGAGGCAGGATTCGCATGACAACGTGGGTTCGACGAACACTGGTGCTCAGTGGGGTATGGGCGGTGATGACGCTGCCGATGGCGATAGGAGCACAGCCGCAATCGGAACATTCCGAGACAAAGGAGAGTACGCCTCGGTTTGCGACCAATGGAGAGTCAGAGCGTGATCTGATTCTGCTCGATTCGCTTGAAAATCCCAACGAGTCAGAGGGCCGTCTTGTCATACTTCCGGAAATCAAACGGGAAGGAGAGCGCTATTTCCTCAGCTCGTTCAAGCTGCCTGATAAGCTGACGTTTGCCGGCCAACCGGTCCCGCTCGATAACTGGCAGGTACGTGAACGAATTGAGTATGAGTTCTATCAATTCTTAGAGGACCAGGGCGAGAGTATCATTCTCGCCAAACGCACTGGCCGTTGTTTTCCACCCGCCGAAAGGCAGCTGGCAGAAGCCGGGTTACCGGACGACCTCAAGTATATGTTGCTGGTAGAGAGCAAGTGCGTCGCTGCCGCCTATTCGAAGGCAAAGGCATCGGGACCGTGGCAATTCATTCCTTCTACCGGGCGACGCTATCGTCTCAAAAGCGACGCGGTGCGAGACGAACGACGTAACTTGGAGATGTCCACCGAGGCGGCAGTCAAGTACCTCAAGTATCTCAAGGACTTCAGAGAGAACGATTGGTTTATGGCCATGGCCTCCTACAATGCTGGTGAAGAGAGGGTGCGCAAGCTTCTCAAAGAACAAAAGATCACCGACTATTGGAAGATGCATGGCCCACGGGAAACAATGCGCTATGTGCCTAGGATCATCGCCGCCAAAGAAATCTACTCACAGCCAGAGAAGTACTTGGGACTGAGTAAGAAAGACCTGTATATGCCGATGGAGACTGAAACGGTCACCGTCAACGTGAAAGATTCCCAACGGGCCCTGACCTCGATTGCCGAGGAATTTGGAACCTACTTCTTGGAACTCAAGATGCTGAATCCAGAATTCAAGAAGGACGTGCTCCCACGCGGGACCTATCAGATGAGAGTTCCGCGGCAGACCTGTCCGAACCGTTGCTTCACTCAAGACAAGACCCCCTAGCAGGATGCTGGAAAAAGTCACTCTTCTCACCCGCCCCACCCCAGCAGCTAATTCACCCACTCGTCCTGTGAGTCTACCAAGCCAGCCTCTTTGCCCAAATACGCGCTTTTCCCCATGCAGC
>DATEPD010000004.1:0-5876 GCA_035273365.1 Nitrospiraceae bacterium
GATAAACTCGTCCGTGGTGCCAGTTTTCCCCGCAATCGGCCGCCCGATCATTTTGGCCGCCTGACCGGTTCCCTTTTGGATCACGTCTTCCATCATATTCGTCACCAAATAGGCTGTTTCTTTGGAAATCACCTGCAGGGGTTGCGGTTCCGTCTGTTCCAGCACTGTTCCCGCGTTATCCTTCACGAATAGAATCGCATACGGCTCCGCGCGGCTCCCCTGGTTGAGCAACACGCTATAGGCGGAGGTCAACTCCATCAATCCGACCGAGGAAGAGCCCAGCCCCAGCGACAGATCTGCCGCCAGCGGACTGGTGATCCCGACAGTTTTCGCAAAATCGATGACGTTCTTGACGCCAACCTTGTCCAGCAACCGGACTGTCGCCAGGTTGTGCGAATGGGCCAACGCATCCCGCAAACTCACCATGCCATGGATTTTCCTTCCATAGTTTTCCGGCTTCCACGTTTTCTCATCCTGTTCCTGCTCATAGACGACCGGAGCATCGAGGATCACTGACGCGGGGCTCATCCCCTGACTCACGGCCGTTGCATAGATAATCGGCTTGAAAGCGGACCCGGGCTGACGGTGGGCTTGCACGGCCCGATTGTACTCGCTACGACCGAAATCATAGCCTCCGACCATGGCCCGAATGGCGCCCCTGCCTGGCTCCATGGCAATCAACCCTCCCTCGACGAGAGGAGTTTGTTCGAGTTGCACATGAACGATGCCACGATCCAGCTGCTTCACCATCACCTCAATCACATCACCGGGCTTCAGCACTTGCTTGAGATTCGGATTGACAACGACATCTTTCACCGTATCCGGTCCGGTAAGACGGCGCTTCGCCCATGCCATATCGTCAAAGGCAAGTTGGGCCTGCGTCGTGCCGATCTGCACCAGATAATGGTCCTTCGCCACTTTGGTGACGAACCCTTCGCGATAGTCTCCTACTTTTGGTCCCTGATCAACCACCGCGGCAACAATGGGTGGGGTCGGAGCAGTCAGATCGACCGTTCGGATCGGACCGCGCCACCCTTGGCGCTTATCCAATTCGCGCAAGCCGGCCGCAAAGGCCGTCTCAGCGGCCTTCTGCATCTCCATGTTTAATGTCGTCACGACCTTAAGCCCGCTTTTGTACACCATCGCTTCGCCATACTTCGCAACCAGCATCTGCCGGATATACTCCACAAAGTAGGGCGCAGCCTGTTCGACACCAGGACGGCGGAAGTTCAGTATCTCCGCTGCGGCTTGTTCGCGTTCTGCTGTCGTGAGGAACTTCGCTTCTTCCATGCGCGCCAGCACATGCTCCTGTCGTTTTTTGCCACGATCGTAGGCCTTGAAGGGCGAATAATGATTCGGCGATTTCGGAAGACCCGCAAGAAATGCTGATTCTCCAATCGTGAGTGCAGAAAGATCTTTCCCAAAATATGTTTGAGCCGCCGAGGCGACACCATACGCGCCTTGTCCGAAGTAAATCTGATTTAAATACAGCTCGAGAATTTGCTCTTTCGTCAGGACCAATTCCATCTTGTATGCCAGAATGAGCTCGCGGACTTTGCGGTCGAAGGTGCGTTCGGACGAGAGAAATAGCGACCTCGCCAACTGCTGGGTAATGGTGCTGGCCCCTTCAACCTTCCCCCCTCGACGCAGATTCGTCCAGGCCGCCCGGAGCATACCGATGTAGTCGAGGCCGGGATGCTCAAAGAACCGGACATCCTCGACTGCGACGACTGCGCGTCGCAAAGTTTCGGGAATGTCCGCGACCGGGGTTAGGATGCGACGCTCGATGAAAAATTGACCAATGAGCTGTTGGTCGCTCGAATAGACCTGAGTGACCAAGCTTGGCTGATACGTCCCTAGCTGCTCCAATGCAGGGAGATCTTTCGAGAAGTGCCAGAGCAACCCGCCCGCTATCAGCCCCCCTATCAAGACCGCCGCTCCTACACCTAGGAGCAAGATCTGCCACCAACGCCACGGCCGGCTGGATGGCAGGTGACGAGGCGGGTCCTGAAGCTGTATCGGGCGATCCATCATGGGTACGCGGGATTACTCTCGAAGGAGGCTCGGCTTCTGGAGAAGAATACCAAAATCACCATACCGTGGAGGTCGCTAAAACTCAAGCCGATGCCAGGTTACCAACCTCCGGCATATTCCTCGCACATTGCTTGTACCGGGTATGATGCTTCGTGTATACTACCGTACGGCGCCTGGATTTCCGGGCGTCTTTTTTTTGGGAGCATATAGCAATATCTATGGATCGGACCGCCACATCAGGATTTCCTGTTACCACTCCCCTCGAGCCGAATGAACGTCGGATCGATATCCGGAATATCGCGATCATTGCCCACGTCGATCACGGCAAGACGACACTGGTCGACGCCGTACTCCGACAGACCCATGTCCATCGCAAGATCGACGATATGGGCGAAAGAATTATGGACTCGATGGACCAAGAACGTGAACGCGGGATCACCATCCGGGCCAAAAATGCCAGTGTGACCTACAAGGGTGTGAAGATCAATATTGTCGATACACCGGGCCATGCCGACTTCGGCGGTGAAGTCGAACGGACTCTGCGTATGGTGGACGGCGTCTTGATCTTGATCGATGCGAAAGAGGGTCCCATGCCGCAAACGACCTTCGTGTTGCGGAAAGCCTTGGCGCTCGGCCACAAGGCCATTGTGGTCATCAACAAAATTGACAGGCCGGACGCGGTGATTGATGACGTGGTCAATCGAACCTTCGACTTGTTTGTCCATCTCGGTGCCACAGACGCGCAACTCGATTTCCCGATCGTATACACGGCGGCAATCAAGGGCACCGCAACGCTCGACGTGAATAAACCCGGCACAGACATTACACCGCTCCTCGACACCGTGCTGGAAAAGATTCCGGCACCAGCCATCGACGCCAACGCGCCGCTCCAGATCCTGGTCCTCTCTCTGATTCAAGACCTGTATAAGGGCAAAATGGGTGTGGGGAAGATTCAGTCCGGCTCGATCGCCCGTCGGCAGAATGTCGTCGTGCTCGGAAAGAATGGCGCACAGTTCCCCGGAAAAGTGTCAGACCTTGCCGTCTACTCCGGCCTCGAACGGACGGATATGGAACGGGCCGAAGCAGGAGAAATCGTCGCGGTAGCCGGGCTTGACGAAGTGAGCATCGGCGATACGATCGCCGATGCGGAACATCCAGTGGCACTGACCAGGGTCACGGTCGACGAGCCGACCGTTCAAATGACCTTCTCCGTGAACAATAGCCCGTTCGCCGGACGGGAAGGCAAGTACTTGACCTCGCGGCATTTGCGCGATCGACTCTTCAAAGAGCTCGAAACCAACGTATCGTTACGCGTGCAAGAAACGGATAGTGCGGATAAGTTCCTCGTGGCCGGGCGGGGCGAGCTGCACCTAGGCGTCTTGATCGAACAAATGCGCCGGGAAGGATACGAACTGCAAGTCTCTCAGCCGGAGGTCATTGTCCACCGGGAAGGGGACAAGGTCCTCGAACCCTATGAGGAACTGACCATTCAGGTACCGGAAACCTATCAGGGTGCCGTGATTGAAGAGCTCGGCAAACGCCGCGGCGAGTTGCGCCATATGCGACTGATCCATTCCGATGCCGGGCCGAGCGAAATGCACCTGGAATACCATATCCCTACCCGCGGTATCATGGGGCTGAAAAACCTATTGGTCACGAAGACGCGGGGCACCATTATCATGCACCATGTCTTCGTCGCGTATGAACCGGTGGAGGAGCGCGAACTCGTGGTAGCGACACACGGATCACTTGTCGCATACGAAGATGGGACCAGCACCGGCTATGCCATTTTCATGACCCAAGAACGGGGCACTATGTTTATTGGCCCTGTCGTGGAGGTCTATCGCGGGATGGTCGTCGGCGAGAACAGCCGAGACGAAGACATGGACGTCAACGTGTGTAAAGAAAAGCACCTCTCCAACATGCGGGCATCAGGTACAGACGAAGCGCTGGTCCTCACCCCGCCACGGGAAATGGGCTTGGAATTCGCACTCGAATACATCGGTCCGGATGAACTGGTTGAGGTCACGCCGAGAAGTCTGCGTATCCGCAAACGGCTCCTCAACCCGGATGACCGCCGCAAAGCCCGCAAAGCCGTCAAATAGCCTTTCCTACACAGATGAGGATCAGAAGGAAAACCCCCAAACCTTCCGCCCGCCGTCCCCCACTCTACTTCGTCGGCTATCGGGGAACTGTGCCGGCGTCCGAAGAGCTCAAGAATTGGTATGACCTCGAATACGGCGGGCCGTTGACCGTGCGCGCCGACGAGCAAGCAACAGAATCCTGGCATGCGGTCCATGGGCCATGGACGGCTCACATCGTCATCCCGCTTCCGGCCACCCATATCGCAGGCCTGAAGGAACAACTTGCGTGGGAACATGAACATGTCGGTGCTGTCGCTCCGTCCCTTGTGCCTCCGCGCGATATGCCGGACACCATTCTGTTTGCCGCTCGACTCGCGCGGGGCCTCACACTCCTCACGCAAGGCACGGCTTATGACATCACCACCAACCAGTACGTGAACCCATCAGATTGGCAGGATCGTCCTCTCACCCATTTCATTCTGAGCGACCACATCCCGATCATGCAGGGCGACGCTGAGCAGAGCCGCCGAAACTGGTGCTACACCCTCGGCCTCAGTAAGTTTGGCGTCGATGAACTCGAAATGTTTCTCGCCCCTGGTCTTCCGGACCAGCCTACCCGCGATCTTCTCGGGCACACAGCGGACGAATTAATCAGGACCGGGCAGTCGCCAAAAGTTGGAACCCACATTCGCATAGGCCTCCTGGGTCAGACCGTTGCGATTGCCAACCATCGCACCGCCGCACCAGCCGGACGCATGCTGAGTTTTCGAGAAATTCAGCCGTTGCCATAGTTCTCTCACATCTTATCAACCGCTTATGGGCTAGTCAGACCTCCTCTAGGCCTTCAAGACCGTTGACAAGGATTCTAGCCACACGGTAAAAAATACGGACGACAATGTGAGAGGCCGGACTAAACCCCAATGAATGAAGGAGGCATGAAGATGAGCGATGTAGCGGCAGAAATAAAGGTGGGCGATGTTGCACCGGATTTTAACCTGAAGGACCAGGACCAGAAGGATGTGAAGCTGAGTGACTATCGTGGGAAGAAAAATGTCGTGCTCTGCTTCTATCCGCTGGACTGGAGCCCCGTCTGTCAAGGCGAAAACAAGTGTTTGACCGATGATTTCCCGAAGTTTCAATCGGCCAATGCGGAACTGTTTGGCATCAGCTGCGACAGCTTCTTTTCGCACAAGGCGTGGGCTGATTCCATGGACCTCAAGCACCGGCTGCTGTCGGACGTGCATCGGACCACAGCAAAGGGCTACGGTCTTTACTTTGAGCCGTTGAACTGCTCGAAGCGTGCGACCGTCATTGTGGACAAGAGCGGTAAGGTCGCCTACGCGAAGGTGCAGGATATCAAGGTGGCGCGCGAAGACAAAGATATCCTCGCGGCCCTTTCGAAGCTCAATTAATTTCAGTCACAGGGTCCGAAAGTCAAAAGTCTCCAACTGGGGGCTTTTTGACTTTCGGACTTCTGACGTGATGAATGATTGGATGTCGAAGATGGCGGGAATAGTCGAAGACGTCAGAGACGAAAACTATAAGGAATTTACAGGGGCACCCGCATCAATCGTCGCATACGGTTTAGCGACTTGTGAACCCTGCAAGACCTACGACCCAATCCTGGAAGAGACCGCCGCCAAGTTTCCTGACGTGAAAATCGGCAAGGCCAAGATGCATGTGCCGGGCCGCTGCCGCGAGATTAAGAAGAGCTACGCCTTCGAAACCTACCCCACCACGCACTTTTTCTCCAATGGC
>DATEPD010000005.1:0-8215 GCA_035273365.1 Nitrospiraceae bacterium
ATTCCCCTGGGAGAATGATCGATATGGGTGAACCGTCTAGCTGACCTGCACCCTCCAGCTCCTCCATCGACAGGAACCATTCGACAAAGATTCATGCACTCGGTCGGCCGACGTGTTGCAATCTATCAAGACTACTAAGGAGCAGGCCTTTTTATTTGCTTTGAACGACATGTCAGTCACGATACGCAAAGTAGAGTTCTGGCCGGTGGATCTGCCCATCACCGATCCCTTCGTCGTCGCCACCGGCGCACGAACAATAGCGGAGAATATCTTCCTGCGTGTCACCTTAGCGAACGGCGCACAAGGGTATGGCGAGGCAGCACCGTTTCCAGAAGTCGGAGGAGAAACTCGCGAGAGCTGTGATCGAGTACTTCATCAACTGGGCAAAGCCATCCTTGGTCGCTCAGCTGCAGACTACAAGGAGATCGGACTAGGACTATCTGAACAGGCACTCGCTCATCCTGCCGCACGTTGTGCACTCGAAACCGCCATCATCGATGCCTACTGCCATGCGTTGAATCTTCCGATGTGGCAACTCTGGGGAGGCAAGGATATGCGGGCCAGAGAGACGGACATCACGATTCCCATTGCCGACCTTGGCAAGACCGTCGCCCTGGCGCGCGGATGGTATACGAAGGGGTTTCGCCTTTTCAAAATGAAGGTCGGTAAAGATGTTGAGCAGGACATCCGACGTCTGGAAGCCGTCCATCGCGCACTCCCAGGGATTTCGTTCATCGGCGATGGCAACCAGGGCTTCTCGCGCCAGGACTGCCTGACGTTTGCACAGAGTGTAAAGGCTTGTGGCGGGACAATGGTGCTGCTTGAACAGCCAGTGGTGCGAGAGGACCTCGACAGCATGGCGGCAATCCGGCGAGAGACCGGTATTCCAGTTGCGGCGGATGAGTCGGTCCGCTCGCTCGCGGACGCGCAAACGGTTGTTGCCCGAAAAGCCGCTGATTACATCAATATCAAGACTATGAAAACCGGCGTCGCCGAAGCCATGGAGATTGCCTCCTTCACGAGAGCCTCAGGCCTCAAGCTGATGATCGGGGGGATGGTCGAAACACGCATTGCGATGGGTTGTTCTTTTAGTCTCGTCCTGGGCCTCGGGGGCTTCGATATACTCGACCTCGATACCCCGCTCTTGCTAACCAGCGATCCTGTTGCAGGTGGCTACCGATATGACGGTGCACACCTGCAACCCTGGTCGGGACCAGGTCTCGACATGAAAACAATACTGCCCAAGGCCCCCACCATTATCGAATAGTTCAACCACGCGCTTCATCACACTTCTTACAATTCAACGTCTCTCCGAGATGCTGTCCCCGACCTTCCTCTGTCAAAACCCAGGGCCGATTCGTCATCGGAGGCTGGTGACGCACGTGCTGACCATGGCCACATTGGAGGTCGGCCACCCAATCACCATACTCGTCCAAATGATATCCGACAATGGGCTGGTGCATGCACAAACCTCCCTCACATCCTCTTCATCGATTCTTTAGCAGGGTGCTGAAAAAGGGTATGCTTAACTTGCGCGCATGCTAACACGAAAGGAGGAACAAACGTGATGAGGCAATCTGAATCGAAGATCGGCTTTGTCGGGGTCGGGCGGATGGGGGCCAATATGGCCCGGCGTTTGAAAGATCTACAGGAAAGAGTCGTAGCCGTTTTCGATACGAATCAGGCCACTGCCACCGACCTCGCGGACGAGCTAGGCTGTGAAGCGGCTGCGAACCCCGCTCGCATTGCGGAACTCGCAAGCACTATTTTCACGGTCGTATCTGATGACAATGCGATGCGCCAGATCTTTTCCACGACCGACAGGGGGAGTCTACTTCACCATGCTAAGAACCGAGTCTTCGTAAACTGCGCCACCCTTTCGCCGGCTGTGCACGTCGAGGTCGAAACATTGGTGACGCAACATGGAGGCCAGAGCCTCGAAGCCTGCATGGCCAGTAGCATCACCCAAGCGCGCCAAGGTACGTTGTATCTCATGTGTGGTGGACGTCTGGATGTGTTCGAGTCAACGAAGCCGCTCTTGGAAAAACTGAGTGCATACCTTCACTATATCGGTTCGGCAGGAGAAGCCGCGAAGGTCAAAGCCCTCGTCAACATGGTGATGAACTGCAATACCGCCGCGCTGGCAGAAGGGCTTGGGCTTGGCTCAGCACTCGGTTTCGATCTGACGATGTTGCGAGAAGTCTTCGCCCAAACGGGAGCCGCGTCTCGCGTATTGGAGACGGATGGCGAGGATATGCAGAACCGGGCTCATGACTGCTACTTCTCAGCTGCCCATGCAGCCAAGGACTCGGGCATCGCCCTCGCATTAGCGAAAACCGCCGGGCTTACCGTCCCATTAGCTCAAGCGGCCTACGATCAATATCTCCAACTAGTTGCACTTGGCAAAGGCGAGCTGGATAAGTCCGCCGTTTCTGAGCTCACCTTTAAAGACCGAAGCTTCCGCTAACGTCACGAGGACCTTCGAAACGAGGACATGATGGGCGTCATCGTTGTGCGAAGGAAGTCAGAACGCACGGCTGGGGCAACTGGCTTAGACACGACGGTTAAGACTCGATGCATCCGTATAAGGCCACCACATGTGAGAGGATTACTCTGGCCAGGTTGAGCCCGTTCAATCTAGATTTTTAACCGTATTGCCACACTCTTGACACCCTTTGCTGCTTCCACCACCGGACCATTCAGGCTCATTGTTACCTGACGACCCACCGGCGCTACCGGACACCCCACTGGCCGGAGAGGTGGTGGCGGTCTGGGTCGAAGTGATCGGCACATCTTTACCCAGATACCGCGCAGTGGCAAATGCTGCAAGGTCCTTCGCAGGGATCCGGTCCACCTGCACTGAGCCGTCACGATAGCTGGTCAAGAGCCAGGCGTCAGTCCCTGATGTCGCAATCGGCACTGCGCGAACCTGATAGCTCATTTTGTCAGTTGCGGATCCTATCCTTACTTCGGGCGTGTAGTACTTCCACGGCCCTGTCATGGAAAGCCCTAACTCGGTAAAACTGTCCGAATAGGCATGGTTCGATACGTGATAGACAGACTCCAAACGGTCCACTTCGTGAACCACGAGCTCACCCTCAACAGCCTTTGCCTTGGTCACAAAGTAGTTGTATGAGACTGTGGCCACTGAGACGAGCACCCCCAGGATGGCCACCACGATCATCAGCTCGATCAAAGTGAACCCGCCAGGGCTCTGCAGGCGTGGGTGCCGATACATCGTTATGATCGTCGCGGTTCGTGAGGCGGACTTGTCTCAAATTGGCTCAGCGCAGCTTGAATGCGGCCCAACGCCTCTGTGGTAATCTGTAGCTGCTGGACGGCCTCTGATCCTCCGGCACCCTGAGCCAACATGAGTTTCATCGCACTATCGACAGCCACTCTAGCGCGGGATGATTCTTTCTGTATTGCCTCGACTCCCTGCCCAACTTGACGCCAGCCTTGATTGAGGAGCTGTGCCAGGTCCGTCAACCTGTCTGCCTCCCGAAACCGGAGCCGATGCGACACCTTTCCGGATGCCCAGGCTCTAGCGCTCTGACCCAGGCGCTCAAGCGCATCGATAACACGACGCGTCACCACCATGCTGAAAAGGGTTGCCCCAAGGAAAAATACTGGGAGGGCAACCCACACTGTCTCGCTCAGCAAGAGGAGTTGGCTCGCGGCCACCTGACGATCCGTCAATGGCGCATCTGATAGGAGCGTAATGGCAGGTAGGACATAAGGCCCGCAGAATGCCAGCACGAAGAACAGGCACGCATAGAGCGCCATGCTCACAGCAATCTTGAGCGTGTACGCTCTCCGCTCTTCTCGAACGGCCGCCACAATCTCCTCGGATCTTTGGTGTGGCACATTCAACGCCACGGTTGCCATATCGTCCTCCTTAAATCACTCTCCACGCGGAGCCTAGCTGTCATGCGCCTCTAGGGCTGTTCCTCATGAGATGAAAGCGTACCACCACCTCCTGAAAGCTCAAAGATCTTCTTGACTTGAACGCGTTTGAGTGTCTCTAGGCTAGCCAGATAACTTATCGCTCCACCGTTCATCCCTTCGGCGATCTGAAATGCCCTGTTAACGTTTCTCAAAGGGAAGTTCTGGCCGCTGACTGGCGGGAAAGTAGGTCCACTGCTTCTGTTCGTTTTCGTCAAAACTGCCGAGGAAGGTCACATAGCGATCGAGGGTGCGAAACTCGGCGAGTGTGATTGTGCAGCGGAGCGGGTCGATGACGCGGGCATCGAATTGTCCCACCACGTAGAGCACCCCCACTCCCGCTTGATAGAGGTTCCGTCGACTAGCATATCCTGTATTGGGGAACAGCTCGGCCTCAATCACGCAGCCCTTAGGCCCTTCGACTCGGAGCCGAAGATTGTGCCGAGAAAGAAACGGATCAGTGGCAACTCTGGTGATCGTTAGGCGCACATGATCGGTCGAGAATTCGACGGAGGCCGGTACCGGCTCACCGCTGTTGCAGGCCCCCAAAAATAGGAACAAGCCAGCCAAGTACCTTGCCGGAGATACCCAAATCACTTGGTTGTTGGAACTTTCGGCACTGCACCAATCGCATCCAGTCCTGCTTGAGCACAAGCATCATCCAGATGTGCACCTGGTGCCCCACCAACGCCAATCCCTCCGACGATCTCACCGCCAATCTCGATCGGGAGTCCTCCCCCGAGCATCAGCACCTGATCGTTCACCTCTCGAAGAGCTTGCAGGGTCGGCACTTTGTTAATCAGCTCAGCCAACTCGGTCGTTGGACGTCGGAGACTCGCTGCGGTATAGGCCTTCTTTCTACTACTATCGACCGTATGGGGACCGGCCCCATCTCCTCGCGCCATGGAGCGAAGCACCCCCGCTCGATCCACAATCGATACGCTCACCCGATAGCCATCTTTGTTACAGGCATCTAACGATGCCTGGATCGCCTTACCGGCCAGACCCATCGGCAAGACGGCCTCTCTCGGCAATTCATCAGCAGCCGTAAGGGTATAAGGCATCAGCATCACAAACCCTATTGCGATGATGAACCGATATGTCATAGTCACGAATCGCTTTTGATGGGAGTGAACGCATGCCATCGAAGTATCTCCTGGTTATCAATAAGGATTTCAGGTACGGAGCGTACGAAGGCGTGAGAGGACTGTCAAGAGGGCAACAGTGGATTGGGAATTCAAAAATGGAGAACGCAGTCGTCAGCTCCAGACGACGCGCTCTTGATTGAGGAGGTAGTCGATGACTTCGATGCTATTACGCATCTGGATCTGAGCCTTTTCTGACATGGGGAGGACAGCACCGACCAACTTGCCTGATTCAACGTCATCGAGCGACGGAATCCCGTCAGCGCCACGCTTTTCCAGTTCTTGTCGATAACTTGCCACTCTCGCCTCCGGTTTCTCTGGCAATCCGTTCAGCAATTCCTACGCCAGAGACTCGTCGTCTATCTTGCTCGTGATGTACAAGTAGCATAGCACATGGCAATCCATGCCCTGTAAGACTGTCATATCGTATTGATTCAATGCTATTTTTTTGTGGTTCGAGGTGTCGAAGTTGAGACAGGTGCGAGGGCACCGAGGTATGGGAAATGGCCAATCTTCAGCAGCGGTGTATCGAGACGCAGGCGAAAATCGTCATGTCCTGGGTCAACAAAGTGCGGGTCGCCGGTAATATCTGACTGGGCCTTTAGTTCCGGTGCCTGTTGGTTCGGACTACCCACCCGAAGATAATCACCTTCCGTGTTGTAGAACGCATTAAACCCGGTGCTAGTCTGACTCGAGGGAGCAATCACAAAACCGACTCGATTCAGCCCGATCACATTACCTGTGACATCACTCTGGGATTGTCCGAGGAACGCTGCACCTCCCCCATTCTTGACCAACGTATTGCTCATCAGCACGGCTCGGGCACGGTCACTGACCACGACGGCTTCGAACAGACTTCGGGTAATCACGTTTCGCTCCAACCGCACATTCGACTTGCCGGCAATCGAGACGCCATGATCATTATCATGAATAAAGTTCCCGATGAGGACGGCTTCTGAATCGGCAAACTGAGCGCCGGTCGTCTCGCTCCCCCCGATGACACTCTCTTCTATCCGCACATCGTGGACTTGCTGGCTGAATAACATGCCATTGATCTTGACCCGTCGGAGAACAATCCCTTTCCCATTGAATAGACCGACAGCATGACCGCCCCGGTCATTGATGGTCACATCGCTGATTTCAATGTCCGTCGCCCCATAGGGCCACTTGCCCACATGGAGCGCACCCACCACAATATCACGCCCTAGAATAGTCACCTGATCTGCACCAGCCCCGACGAACTTGATCTTCTCTTTGCTGTGAATGGTCACGTCCTGAAGATAGTGACCAGCTTTGACGAAGACCGTGTCGCCTTTTTGGGCGGCATCGACCGCTTCCTGAATAGAGACATAGTCCCCGGTTCCATCCAGCGCAACCACGATGGTCCGAGGACCAAGTCGCGGCCCTTCATCAGCCCACACCAGACCAAATCCCCAGAACCCAAGTACCGCCACGAGAATGAACAGGCACCAGAAATACCCTGCCCGCACAGCAGCGCTTTGGTGACCGACACGTCGAGAACAAGAGGAGTAGCCTCCCACAGAATGCTTAAAATGGCCGATCAGCAAGGCCGCAGGCGAGTCGAAACCGGAGGCGTATCCTCTGGGGCGCACGGTGCGACGAATAAGGAGCACCATGTCTGTGCGCGCCGCCGAGTGGTGAGGCGGCCGGGTCCCCGTTGAGGATTTCGATGAGCCGAGAACGAAGCCCGTGGAGAGGCGCGTCTCGGCGCGCTGGGGCTGGGTGGGTGAGAACAACGACATTTTCCGCATCCTGCTCACAAGCTGTTTCATGCAGGATCTCATACAGACCTCCCGCGTCGGAAGTCAATCGGGGTTGTTGATTGTGAGCCAAGAACTCGCGTGTTATGCTCCGCACCCATGATCTTGGTAGGCCTCACAGGCGGTGTTGCCACCGGCAAAAGCACCGTCGCCAGGATGTTTAAGCAATGCGGCGCCGTCGTGATCGATGCCGATGAGCTGGCACGGGATGTCGTCAAACCAGGCAAACCGGCATGGCGGGAGATTGTAGACACGTTCGGTAAGACCGTCCTCACCCCCGATCGCACCATTAATCGCCAGGCCTTGGGTGCAATCGTCTTTCGAAGTCGAGCCAAGCTGCGCCGTCTTGAGCGGATCATTCACCCCCGCGTCGCACGCGAGCAGGCCAGGCTGACAAGGCAAGCTGCACGAAACGACCCCAAAGCGGTGGTGATCTATGACGTACCACTTCTCTTTGAAGTTGGCGTAGACAAACGCGTCGACAAAATCCTCGTGGTTACTGCTGATCGCAACACACAACTGGCTCGCCTCAAAAGTAGAAATGGGCTTTCCCGTGCTGAAGCAATCCGGCGCATCAGCAGCCAAATGCCGTTAGCAAGGAAAATCCAACGAGCAGACCACGTGCTACATGGAACCCTCTCCCGGCCTTCACTGCACAGGCAAGTCGGTCGATTATTGAAGAGCCTGCGCCTCCTCGCCTAACTCGCAGCCGTGCATTCCCACACCCCTTGTGTTAAATTTTCCCGTATGCGAAACGTTGTGATCATCGGATCGGGGCCGGCTGGACTCACAGCCGCGGTCTACGCGGCACGAGCGAATCTATCCCCTTTGCTTATTGAAGGGTGGCAATCCGGCGGGCAACTGACCACGACGACAGAAGTCGAGAACTATCCCGGCTTTGCCAAGGGCATCATGGGTCCGGAGCTCATGAAGGAAATGCGGGCCCAAGCAGAACGGTTCGGGACGGAGTTTTTGACCGGTGACGTGAATGCGGTGGATCTCAAGACAGGTCCATTCTCCCTTACGATCGACAACGAACGCACCGTACGAACCAAAACCCTCATCATTGCGACCGGGGCATCGGCCATTCAGATCGGGTTGAAAAATGAGGTGCGCCTGACAGGACACGGTGTCTCCACCTGCGCGACCTGCGATGGGTTTTTTTTCAAGGGCAAGGAACTCGTTGTCGTTGGTGGCGGCGACAGTGCGATGGAGGAAGCGACCTTCCTGACCAAGTTCGCAACCAAGGTCTCGATCGTCCACCGGCGCGACAAGCTGCGGGCTTCCAAAATCATGCAAGACCGCGCAATGAAGAACGAAAAGATCGCGTTCATCTGGAACTCT
>DATEPD010000006.1:0-5755 GCA_035273365.1 Nitrospiraceae bacterium
GGAAAACTCCAGGGCCACGAAGACCGATAGCAGGTCGTTCGCGGAGGCCATAAACATCATTCCGAGGGCCGACATCAGGGTCAGAAAATAATACTCTCCACGGAAGAACTTGAATCGATGGATGTAATCGATTGAGGCGAGAATGACGAGGATCGTCGATCCCACGATGAACATTTTGAAGAAGAGGGCCATTCGGTCAAGGACGAACATATTCGCGAAGAGGGTCCCGGTGATACCGGTAACATCGAACCAGGCCAAGCAGCCAAGGGTGGCGACAAGACCGGCGATGCTGACATAGCCTAATTGTTCGTTGGGCAATCGAGGAAACGAGAAATCAATGATCAGGATAAGACAGAGCCAGGACGTGAGCAGGATTTCCGGTAACAGCAAGAGGAGATCGGAAGGGGACATTGGAAGCACGAAAGTCATTCGAGCCCTCGCTCAGGGGGAGGAAGGAGGGGTGAGGAAGTGTTGGTCAAGAGCAGAGTATCAGGCGTCCCCTGCGGATTCGTCGTTTCCCGATCGAGTCCCGCCACCGGCACGACACGAATGATCTTCGCGATCAAGGGATCGACGCCAGAACGCACCACATCATAGAGGTGCATGGGGAAGAAAAAGAACCCGATGCTGACGGTGATCATGATCAAGAGCGGAAGACGATCAACCACAGCGACTGCGTCGTGCGCATGACTGTACTTCTGATCCATGGGGCCGTAGAAGAGCCCTCGCATCATCTTGAACAGGTAGGCCAACGTCAGGACGATGCCGACCACGGCCACGATGACTTGGAACGGATACTTGCTCCAACTGCCGACGATAATCATGACTTCGGCGATAAAGTTCACGGTGCCGGGCACGCCGATCGAAGCCATGCACGCAACCACGAAACAGCCGGAGATGAACGGCATGCGATTCGAGAGCCCACCGAGCGAGGGAATATCGCGGCTGTGCGTCTGATCATAGACCCACCCGGCCATGGCGAAGAGCATGCCTGTGGCCATGGCGTGGGCAAACATATACATCACGGCGCCAGTCAAGCTGATATAGTCCAGGGCAGCCATGCCTAAGAAGACATAGCCCATGTGACTCGAACTCGAGTACCCGATGACATACTTGGTATCTTTGGCGTAGAACGCGACAAACCCGCCATAGACGATACTGAACATGCAGAGCACGGCCGCGATGGGCATGAGTTCTCTGGTGGTCTCCGGCAGAATCTCAAATGCCACCCGGATGATGGAAAAGTGGCCAAGCTTCATGAGCACACCCGCATGCAACATGCTTGTAGCGGCCGGCGCGGCTGCATGGCCCACAGGAGACCAGGAATGCAGCGGCCACAACGGCGCAATCGAAGCAAACCCGAAGAAGATCAGTAGCCAAATGATCTTGTCCAGCGTGGTGCCTAGGACCGGAATGTTCATCAACTTCGCCTGTTCACGCAGGACCAAAATGTCGAAGGTATTGAGCCCCGAGTACTTGTAGATCAACAACATACCCATCAGCGCCATGACAGCAAAGGCCGAGAGAAAGAGCACCAGTTTCATTGCGGCGTATTCTTTACTGTTGGATTCAAAGTTGAAGATGAAACTGACCGAATCCCGTTGCTTAATGCCTTCCGGATCCGTCATCTCGTTGTACTTTTTTGTGTGGCTTCCCCACATACCCAACAGAAGATACATGGGGATCACGGACATTTCGTAGAAGAAAAAGAGAAAGAACAGATCCAACGACATGAAGACGCCGATCGTGGCGGCGGCGAGTATGAGCAACCAGATATAGAATTCTTTCGTCCGATCCTTGATGTGCCAGGAGACGAAAATTCCTGCAAACAACAAGATGCTCGATGCCAGTACCAGCGGGGTCCCGATCCCATCCACCCCCAGATGGAGCGAGATCCCCAACTGGCGAGACCATTCAAATTTGTTGACGAATTGGAATCCCCCCGTTACGTGATCGTAGGCATAGAATAGGTAGAGAGAGGCGAGCAGAGAGACAAGGGCCGATCCCGCAGCAATGCCTCGCACAAGCATCGCTTGCCGGTTCGAGACAAAGATGAGCGCGACGGCTCCCACGAATGGGGCAAACAGAATATAGAGCAGTGTGTAGTCACCCATTCGAATTAATCCACCCTTATCGGCTGTGCGGACTCGATTGACGCGACGGTCCCCCGTTCGAGTCGATCCACCAACGCCTGCACGGATCCGTTCATCATTTTCAAGAAGGGGGAGGGATAGAGGCCGATCCAGAGGATCATCACGGACAAGGACACAGCGATAAGCAACTCGCGGGGATGGAGATCACTGATCGAGTCCTTAACGGCTTTGCCGATCGGTCCCAGCATCGACCGTTCGTAGTACCAGAGAAAATATGCCGCGCTGAAGATGACGCCGGTGACTGCGATCCCCCCATACAACCAATTGGCCTTGAAGGTTCCCAAGAGGATCAGGAATTCACCGACGAAACCATTGGTGCCCGGCAAACCGATCGAGGCCAACCCGAGAAACAAGAAATAGCTTGCGAGCAAGGGAGTCTGTCTGGCCATGCCCCCGAATGAGCCCAGCTGGGTACTCTGCTGTCGTGAATAGAGAAACCCCGCAATGAAGAACAACCCCGCCGTGGTGAACCCCAAGTTAATCATGGTGAGCAGGCTGCCTTGGAGCCCTTGATAGTTCAGGGCGAATAGGCCTATCACCACGAACCCGAGGTGGCTGATACTGCTGAATGCGAGGAGTCGGCGGAAATCTTGCTGGATTAGCGCCATAATCCCCCCATAGAGAATCGCCGCCAATCCCAGCACCATGATGACGGTAACGACGGTGTGACTTTTCGATGCGTCCGGGAGCAACGGAATGCTAAATCGGATGAAGCCGAACGTCCCGAGCTTCAGCCCAGCCAGCACCACCGCCATGCCGATCGGACCTTCGAAGAGGGCGTCCGGGAGCCAGGTGTGGAAAGGGAACACCGGGGCCTTGAACGCGAATCCGAGGAACAATAGCCAGAAAATGAGAACTTGTTGAGTGAGCGGAATTGGAACGGACAACAATTCCAACAAGTCAAACGAATAGGTCGGCTCTATATGGCGGAGCGTCGCCCACTGGTGATAATTGATATCCAAGAGAACGATGCCCACCAACATGAAGACGCTACCAAGCAAGGTATAGAGCACGAATTTCAGTGCTGCATAGTGCCGCTCCGCTCCTCCACCCCAGAGTTTGATCAGAAAATAACTGGGGATGAGCATGAGTTCCCAAAAGACGAAGAAGAGGATCAAGTCGAGGGAGAGAAAGACCCCCATTGTGGTCGTTTCAAGCGCCAGGAGCGCCATCATGTAGAGCTTTACTTGATGGCGGACGGTGTCCCAAGAATAGATCACGATCAGAACCGTGAGGAATGCTGTGAGCCCAACGAAGAGCACACTGATCCCATCGACCGCGAGGTGGTAGCTGATTCCGAGAGTGGGAATCCACGGCACGTGTTCGGAAAACTGCATCGCGGCCGATTCTGGAGTGAATCGTATGAGGACGAATACGGAAAGGGCCAGCTCCAAGAGGGCAATCGTCAAGGCCGAGGTCCTGACCAAGTCCTCGTCTTCGAACAGCCACAGGACGACGGCCCCGATGACGGGAAGAAAAAGAATACAGGTGAGAATTGGAAACGTTGACGCTAGTTCTTCTAACATGACCGTGCGTTATAGTTGCATGACCAGCTGAATAATAACCGCCAGCAGGAAGAGTCCTGCCACAATGATGGCGGCGTAATGATGCACCATCCCGCTCTGCAGTTGCCGCCACTGACGGGCGGCAAGATGGTTGCCGTATCCGATTACGTTCAGGCCGCCGTAGATCACGTATTTTTCCAGCCAAGTCGAACCAACCGCGACGAAATCGGCCAAGCGTGCGACAGCACGCACAAGACCATCGATCACGTTGCGGTCGAACCAGTCGAGCAGAAGCCCCAACTTCTTGGTCGGCTCCACCCATAACAGATCGTACAGTTCATCAACGTAATACTTGTTGAGCAAGATCCTGTAACCGGCCTGAAACTTTGCGGCCAAGCGATCCGGCGCCGAGAGATTCACACTGTAAAAATAGTGCGCGAGACCCCAGCCCAGCAACGCGATCCCTGTGGCAATCATCATAAGGGTGAGGACGAATCCGGTGCTCGCGTCATGTTCCCTTCCTGTACCGACGACCGGCGCAAGGAATTGATGGAGCCAGCCCTGTTCAGGGGGAAACCCCAAGAACCCACCGAGTATGGACAGCACGCCTAATGCCATTAACGGGACGACCATCACCATGGGAGATTCATGGACATGTTCCTCCGTATGATGGTCCATACGTGAGGTCCCATAAAAGGTCAGATACATCAGGCGGAACATGTAAAACGAGGTCAAGAACGCGCCGATGGCCGCCATGCCATAGAGCGGATAGTGGTGATGCGTGAAGGCATGAGCCAGGATTTCATCTTTACTCCAAAAGCCTGCCAACGGTGGAATGCCTGCAATGGCGACCGTGCCGATCAGAAAGAGTCGATAGGTCCATGGGATTTTCGAGCTGAGGCCGCCCATCTTTCGAATGTCCTGCTCGCCCGAAAGCGCGTGAATCACCGACCCGGCCGAAAGGAACAAGAGGGCCTTGAAGAAGGCATGAGTCAAGAGGTGGAATATGGCAGCGGTATAGGCCCCTATTCCGCACCCGAGAATCATGTACCCAAGTTGGCTCACCGTTGAATAGGCGAGGACGCGCTTGATGTCTGTTTGCACGAGTCCGATGGTGGCGGCAAACAAGGCCGTGAGCCCGCCGATGACGCCGACCCAAGTCATGGCGTCCGGTGATAAATCGAAAATGGCGTGGTTTCGGACGATCATATAGACACCGGCCGTCACCATCGTCGCCGCGTGGATAAGCGCGCTCACGGGTGTCGGCCCCTCCATCGCATCCGGGAGCCAGGTGTAGAGAGGAAGTTGGGCTGATTTGCCAACTGCTCCAACGAGGAGACAGAGTGCAATCGCTGTCGCCATCTCCGGCGAGAGCTGGCTCACCTGGGCAAAGACCTTCGTATAGTCGAGTGTCTTGAAATTGATGAAGATGAGGAAAATGGCCAGAAGGAAACCGGCATCGCCGATGCGGTTCACCACAAAGGCTTTCGAGGCGGCCTTCGCGGCAGAGACTTTGTCATAGTAGTAGCCGATCAAGAGATAGGAACAGAGCCCCACCCCTTCCCAGCCGATAAAGAGTACGGCGTAGTTATTCCCCATGACGAGGAGCAACATGGAGACCATGAAGAGGTTCATGTAAGTGAAGAATCGAGTGAATCCGTCTTCCCCGTGCATATAGCCGACGGAGTAGACATGAATCAGGAACCCGACTCCCGTGATGATGAGCAGCATGATGCACGTGAGCGGATCGACGAGATAGGCCAGATTGATGGTGAGGTCGCCGCCGAAGATCCATTGATAGGCGATGACTTCATGAGGCGTGCCGGTTCGTAGAATGTCGACAAACACACTGATCGTGCAGAGAAAGGACAACCCCACCGATCCCCAGGCGAGCCGGTGTGCGACGTCGTGGGAATACCGCCTGCCCAGAAACCCGTTCAGGATCACGGCCAGTAGCGGGAACAACGGAATGAGTTTGATGAGTAGATCGGTCACGTTACCATTTTAAGAGGTTCATCTCGTCCACATTCGTGGAGATCTTTCCACGGAATACGACGATGATGATAGCCAGGCCTATGGCTGCTTCCCCAGCCGCAA
>DATEPD010000007.1:0-8187 GCA_035273365.1 Nitrospiraceae bacterium
CGGCGCGGGCCTCGCCATGGCAACGATGGATGTGATCAAGTTGGCGGGCAGCGAACCGGCAAACTTTCTGGACGTCGGCGGCGGTGCCACGAAAGACACGGTGGCGGCCGGATTCCGAATTCTGCTGAAAGATCCGAACGTCAAAGGCATCTTCATCAACATCTTCGGTGGAATTGTTCGTTGCGAGCGAATTGCCCATGGTGTCATCGAGGCGGCCAAAGAGGTGAAGATTGCTGTACCGTTAGTCGTCAGACTACAGGGGACGAATGCAGACGAAGGCCGCAAGTTATTGGCCGAATCAGGTCTGAAGCTTGAGGTGGCCAACGATCTGTGGGAAGCGGCGCAAAAAATTGTGAAGTTGACGGGTAAGGCCGCATAGAGCGTGCAAGGGGCATAGGGCTAAGCCCCTGTGCTCGCAGAACGCGCACGATAAAACTGTGCTCGTTCGATGCGCGCAGTGGGGGCCTAGCCCCATTCCCCTTGCGCCAGTGGATATCGATACTATTCCTTCCCCGTCATGGTGGGGGAAGGGGGGAAGAAAAGAGGAAATCGTGAGCATTCTTGTGAATAAGAATACGCGGGTGGTGGTACAGGGGATTACGGGGAAAGAGGGCTCGTTCCATGCGGCGCAGTGCAAGGCGTATGGAACGCAAGTTGTCGCGGGAGTGACGCCTGGTAAGGCCGGACAGGAAGTGGAAGGCATACCGGTGTTCAACACGGTGCGCGACGCCGTGAAGAAGACGCAGTGCGACGCTTCGCTGATCTTTGTCCCCCCGCCGTTTTGTGCCGATGCGATCCTGGAGGCTGCCGATGCCGGCATCAAGCTCGTGATCTGCATTACCGAGGGCATCCCGGTCAATGACATGGTCAAGGTTAAGCGCGCGCTTCGTGGTAAAGATGTCCGTCTGATCGGACCAAACTGTCCCGGTGTTATCACGGTCGATGAAGCGAAGATCGGCATTATGCCTGGCTTCATTCATAAGAAAGGTGTGGTGGGTGTCGTGTCACGCAGCGGGACTCTCACGTACGAAGCCGTGTATCAGCTCTCGACGCTTGGGTTGGGTGAAACGACATGCGTCGGCATCGGTGGCGATCCGGTCAATGGCACGGGTTTCGTCGATGTGTTGGCGTTGTTCGAGAAAGATCCCGAGACACACGCGATCGTCATGATCGGCGAGATCGGTGGCGATGCCGAAGAGAAAGCCGCTGAGTTCATTAAGAAGAATGTGAAGAAACCGGTCATCAGTTTCATCGCTGGGATCACGGCCCCGCCAGGGCGGCGTATGGGCCATGCCGGTGCCATCATTTCCGGCGGGAAGGGCACGGCAACCGAGAAGATGAAGAGCTTGGAGGCAGCCGGTGTCCGAGTGGTGAAGAACCCAGCTGAAATCGGCAATGCGGTCAAGGTTGCCCTGGGCCGCTGACTTATATTCATACTCATAGGTATACGCATGGGACGCAAACGCGCCGCGCCGTTCGATCTCAAGACCTTCCTTCCGAAAGTCGACGGCAAAAAGGCCATCCTCCGGTTCCGGAAGAAACGCACGATCTTTTCTCAAGGGGATGCAGCCGATGCGGTGTTCTACATTCTTGGGGGCAAGGTCAAGCTCACCGTGCTCTCTGCCAAGGGCAAAGTGGCCGTCATTGCGATTCTGGAACAGGGTGATTTTCTGGGTGAAGCCTGCCTCAGTGGGCAATTGATCCGCACCGCGACTGCAACCGCGCTTGCCGAGTCCACAATCCTGCGCATTGACAAACCTGCGATGATCCGCGTGCTTCGCCAGGAGCCGGCATTCGCCGAGGTCTTCATGTCCCATCTTCTGTCTCGCAACATTCGCATCGAAGAGGATTTGGTCGATCAACTTTTCAATTCTAGCGAGAAGCGGCTGGCGCGCGTGCTTCTGTTGCTGGCTCACTTCGGGAAAGAGAGCAAGGTTGAGCCGATCATTCCGAAGATCAGCCAGGAAACGCTGGCGGATATGGTCGGGACCACGCGGTCACGAGTCAGTTTCTTCCTGAATAAGTTCCGGAGTCTTGGATTGATTGACTACAACGGTGGATTGCATATCCGTAGTTCCCTCCTCAACATCATCCTCCACGACTGACCTCTACGCGATCTACAGGCAGGAGCGGAGCCACACTGCCTGCAAGCAGACTTTTCAAATGTGAGCAATATTGAACAGATTCTTATCTTTGATAGGAGCATACTACTCAGTATTTCCGTGAGTCCTGCCACCTGCCAATTGCAAATGAAACGTGAAGCCAGTCGCTTCAGGTCCCTCGAACGATCATCGGGGTATCCATGAAATTGGGATCACGGGCAGCATGAACGATCTGACATCAGGCCGGCCTGTAAGAGAATTAGCTTCCCCCTTATGCCCAATCGTGTTAGTCTCCTGCCACCAGCTAAGATTCGAGCCTTCACGGGATCTTTGCCGAAGCCATCCGAAAGATTCAGAAGTAGGAAGCGCACTCCCCTCGTCGTTTTGGCTTCTCCAAAAGAGTCCGAACCAGGACACTAGTACACGTACAGATGAGAGTGTCTTGGATTATCTCATCCGGAAGCATCAAGGTCGGCTCGCAGTGAATACAGCGTGTGAATCACTCCACGCTTGGAGATCAGCATGCGCGTATTCCTGATCCACGTTCGCGACCCTCAGTTCTACGCTCTCCCAGCAAAAACACGTGCGAAGAACGGCCGTATCCGGGTGATGGGTTTCCCCCCTATTGGCATCATGTCCCTCTCGTCTGTGTTGAAGCAGGCCGGCCACGAATGTGTGATGTTCGATCAAGCGAATCCCGACACGCCGAATGAGACGATTATCGAGGAAATCAATCGGCAACAGCCGGCCCTGGTCGGCCTCAGCTTTCTGAGCACCACCAGCTATCCCTACGCGAAGATCTTGGCTCGTCAAATTCGCGCTGCCAATGCGACAGTCAAGCTGGCGTTCGGAGGCGTGTTCGCAAGCTTAAATGCCGCGCTTGTCAAGCTACAGTGTCCTGAAGTGGATTTCGTGTGCCGTGGAGACGGCGAGCAGCTACTTCTGGATTTACTCGAACGAATTGATGACCCAGCTGGCGTTGCCGGGCTGACTTGGGCCAAGGACGGCCAGGTTGTGCAGAATTCCGGTCGGCCGATGGAACGCCATCTCGATCAATGGCCCTTCCCCGATCGCGAAGGACTCCCGCTCGACTTTATCGAATCAATGCCCCTCGATGTGCCTGCGATACTTTCAATGGAGCGGTTCACGACCATGCAAACCTCCAGGGGCTGCCCGTGGCCCTGCGTGTTCTGCGACATTCCGATCTTCAATGAAGGCAAGTGGCGTGCGCGGAGTGCCCAGCACGTGGTGAGAGAACTCAAGTACCTCGAAGAATGCGGCTACGGGTCCGTCTATTTTGTCGACGATCATTTTCTGCTGCAACCCAAGCGGATCGAGGCAATTTGCCAAGGCGTGATGGACGAGAAGCTCACGATCCAATGGGGCATCGAAGGACGCGTGGACTCGGTCGCGCAACATTTGTTTCCCGCCATGGCCAAGGCCCATTGCCGGACGGTGATGTTCGGGATTGAAAGCGGGAGTCAGAAGATTCTCGATCGTCTGAAGAAAGAGCAGACGTTGGAAGAAGTGGCGACAGCAGTCAGGAATGCCAAACAGGCCGGCATCGAGATCGTGCATGGTTTCTTTACGGTGGGCAACCCGGATGAAACAGTCGAAGACATGAACGCCACGTTCGACCTAGCTTCCAAGTTACCCCTCGATACGTTCGGGTTCAATCGACTCTGTGTCTACCGGGGAACCCCGCTCTGGCAAGAATATGTGAGACGCGGATTGGTCACCGAAACCACCGATTGGTACAAATATTTTAAGTGTTCTGCGATCGATCCGACCTGCTTGCCCGGTGAAGTGATCAATGAGGTCCGCCGCCAAGGGCTCAAGCGGCTGTTGATTTACAAGCTCCTACACTATCCTCTCCAGACGTACCGGCTGCTGAGACGCTTTTTCCGTTTCATGCCGGCACGGGATGTCGTCTACCTCATCATCAAGCCGTTCTTAGGGAAGCATACAGTTGCGACGAAGGCAGAAGTGCTTTCAAGAGCGGTCGAACATGGCGAGATGAAGGATGCTGCGGCACAACTGACCCAGATGTCGGACGAGTTGCTCCACAACGTCATGGAAGAGTCGCGGTTGGAACGGTTACGGATTCAACAAGAAGCAGAGAGTTCCCGCGAGTTGCCGATGGTTCACAGCCGCTAGCGCATATTCTTGGCAGGCTGCTCAAAAAGGTCGTCCAGCAAGGCCGCAGGTGGAGCAAGAACCGGAGGCCGTAACGTTTCTCACCCGCCCACCCCAAGCTGCCAAGACAGCTTGTTCTCCAAGCGGGGTACGTTGAGGATTCTTGCGAGCTGAGAACGCTGCCCGGGGAAAAGCGCGCCTCGGCGCGCAGGGGGTCGGGCGGGTGAGAGGAGCGACTTTTTCAGCAGCCTGTTCAGCCGATCATGAAATAGGCGCCGAAGCCGAACGCTGCGAGCAGGGCGACGCTCAGCATCACCTTTTCATGCCCGCACATCCCTGCTTGCGCCTTACAGACCGACAATGAGCACATAACCGACATCGGAGCCTCCCTTGGTGCAGATTGTGAAGTCGATTCCTCACGATCACATGAATAAAACGATACGCCGCTTAGCGTGGGTAGTCAACGACGGTTGACACCTTGCCGTTCACAGGCCGTTCGCTCCAGCCGATCGTCCAGTAAAGTAAACACTTATGGCCGAGACGGTCAGCAGGAGCTACGAAACAATCGCTTGTTTCGTTTCATCCAGATGTTTCTGGAGATATGTCATGAAGGGTGTGCCGCCCGTTCCTACAGCGGTGGGGTTGCTCGTGTGGGCTTGATGCTGGCGGTAAATGTAACTGTCGGCGTAGCCGATGTGGATCTCGCGAAATTGGGCGAGGAGATCGACGCAGGCGCAATAGGCAGTCCAGAGATCTGGGCTGTGGAATTTCCGATCGCGAACATAGCCAGGGAGCAGGGGGCGGCCGAGGTCATCGGTGGCGTTCTCCAGCGCTTGTAGGAAGGCACGGTGGCGCGGGGGCATATAGTCTCGCATTTCCTGCAGATAAACGGTCAGGAGATCAGGGACATGGGCGATCCCGAGTCCGGCATCGAGACAGGGGACAATCGAGCTCTGCGCGCCGGTCTCACCTCGAAACTGCTGCGGTTGCCCGGTGTAGGATTTCACACCCTCGTAGACAAGCCCGTTTGGCAGGGTAGGGCTGTTCTTCCAGGCGTGGATGTAGGGACGCACGCGGTTGTAGTACACGTAGGGATCGCAGCGCTCTTTCATCCTAAGCAGAGTGTTACGCATTGCCGCTTGGGCCGACGCCAAGGATTTGAGCCCAAGTAAGACCTCGTCCTTCTTCTCCTCGGCGGCCCCATTCATCGCCCGCAGAAGTCCGGCCAGTCCCGATCCCGCTTCCCGCTCGATCTGGATGTGCACCACAACAAACCACTCTTCATCCAAACCGCCGAGAAAATTTTGCAGCAGCACAATGTTATCGAGTTGGATCGGTTGAGTCCGGTCGAGTCGACGCCAATTGTCCAGCGCATAGGACGCATAGGACAGTACCGGTGGACGACCAAGCCGTTGCGCCACTTCGTGCCAAGGCTTTGCCAATTGTGGTGGCAATGTTGCAGCCGGTTGGTCCGGCACTTCCCACACATAGGCATGTCCGGCGAAGGAAAGGATGCGCATCGCGGTCCGATAGTCTTCCGCCTGCCATGTCGAAGGGATGGAAGGGAGCAGTTGGCGTTGCCCATCGACGAATCGCCGGACCGTCCGAGCACTCAACAATTTCGGTAACTCATGCCCAAGATGGTTGAGTGTCGAGCAGTCGGGCAGGTTCTCACGGGGGTCTTGAGGAAGAAAACCCTGCTCAGGAGAAATGTCGTAATCGGAGAGCGAAAGAGGAATGAACGGGGTCGATCTCATCAGCGAACTCCTGTATTCGATCGTAATCGTCTTCACTCTACCACACCTCTAGTGAATCTCGATCGATTCATGGGCTGGGAAATTAGGCTGTCTCTGTTTGCTTTCTTGCCTAGCTGACTGAGAATATTTGCCAGATGTTTTCACAGCGAAGGAGCATGTCATGTTGAAGAAACCAACGACTGGTTCATGGGTGCGTGGGGGGCACCAGCTAGCGGGCGGGTGTGTCGTGCTATGCCTGCTGGCGAGTGCGGGCTGTGCTGTCGGTCATGTTCCGCTTGATCCTCTTGACTGGAAAAAGTCTCGGTTCGTCGATCTCACTCATTCCTTCGGGGCCGACACGATTGTGTGGCCGACTGAACAGGACTTCCGGCTCGTTCTTCAGCAGGCAGGGGATACACCGGGCGGATATTACTACGCTTCGAATCGCCTGGAGATGGCCGAACATGGGGGCACCCACATCGATGCCCCCATTCATTTTTCCAAGGGTGGGCAAACACTGGATCAGATCCCGATCGAACGTTTGGTGGGAGCCGGCGTCCGAATCGACGTGGTTGCCCAATGTGCCCGTGATCGGGATTACCTCGTCACCATCCAAGATTTCGAGCAATGGGAAGCCAAGCACGGGCGAATCCCGACCGGCGCGATTGTGCTAGTTGACACAGGTTTTGCCCGATATTGGCCGTCGCGGCAACAGTACCTGGGAACAGAACTGAGAGGACCGGAGGGTGTACGAGCGCTCCATTTCCCGGGCTTGTATCCCACGGCTGCTACTTGGCTTGTGCGTGAGCGGCAGATCAAAGCCGTCGGCATCGATACCGCCTCGATTGATTATGGTCAATCCACCACATTTGAGACGCATGTCGCGCTTCTCTCCAGAAACGTGCCGGTGCTCGAAAATCTTGGAGATTTACGCGATCTTCCGGTCCGAGGATTCGACGTGATCGCCATGCCGATGAAAATTGCTGGCGGGACCGGCGGGCCGCTGCGCGTGATTGCGGTACTGCCTCCCTCGCACTAGCAGGAACCGTGAAACGTAAGAATTGAACTATGAACCGAGGGTCAGTTGCGGAGCTGCAGCCTTGTTTGCAGGGAAAACCTTGTTTCTGACACCTTTCGCTCTTCCAGTTCGTTGACTTAGGGTTCGGGAAACGATAGAGGAAAGGTCCTGGGGCCCAGACCCCTTGCAGGTTTGAGGAGGGAATCGCAAATGGCAGATGTTACGCGTGTTCACCCCGATGTCGGTAGAAGGCAATTTCTTCAAACGGTTCTTTCAGGTGCGGTTGTTGGAGTCGCGGCGCAAGCTGGAATCGAGATCGCTTCCCCTCAAAGACTTCACGCGCAAACCAATTTTAGTCCTGATGCAGCTCTGCACGAATTGCTTGCGGGCAACCAACGCTTCGTTGCAAATCGACTCACATCGATTGAGCACGATCTGATCATGCTGAAGGAGCATACCGCCGAGAAACAAGAGCCTTTTGCGGCTGTACTCGCCTGTGCTGATTCTCGCGTACCTGTGGAACTTGTCTTTGATCAGACGATTGGCCATATTTTTGTCACACGAGTTGCTGGTAATGTGGTGACACCGGAGATTATCGCCACCCTGGAATATGGAGTTGCTGTTCTTGGGATTAAAATTCTTTTGGTGGTTGGCCATGGGAACTGCGGGGCAGTAAAAGCGGCGATGAAAGCTGACACTGTACCAGGACAAATCAGCGCCTTGTATCAACACCTTCAGCCGGCAGTAGAGCAGTCTGGCGGCAATGTCGACAAAGCAATCGAAGCCAATGGAAGGTATCAGGCCGAGTTGCTGCGTACTTCTTCTATCGTCATCCGCGATGCGGCCAAGGCTGGAAAACTGAAGGTAGAAGCCGGAGTTTATGATCTGGTTACGGGCAAAGTCAGTTTGAGCAAACCGCTTAAATTCTGATTAACGTGGATGATCGGATAATCCGATAAGTGGATACTGGAATCCACTTGTTCGTCAAAGAGAACTGGGTGTCTGACGCTTTCCCCCCGCCCACACGCTCCTGTCAACCCGTATCGCCCACGGCAACTAGAAATTCAGAATGGCCCTCTTTGTCGTTTCCGCCTATTCACCCATCGTGAGTACGACGCGGAAGCGAGCTTTGCCACTGAGCATGCGATCATAGGCGGCCGCAGCCTGCTCGAACGGAAACGTTTCGACCATGGGA
>DATEPD010000008.1:0-7924 GCA_035273365.1 Nitrospiraceae bacterium
CCTTGCTAGGATGTCCTTTTGAACACCGGACGAGTTGTCGGGTGTCTTATTCAGAATTGTCCTCCAACTTATCTCATGATACGGTTCAATCCTATGGGCTATGCGGATGAGATTACGATCGCGCGAATCGTCAAGGCCTGCCGCGTAATTCGATCACATCGTGACTGACCAACGTTCACACCGATCCCGAAAGTCGCTATCTTCCGATCCTCAACGAGAAGAACTGGTGGCGACGGCTGAACTATTAGCCAAAATTCTGGATACGACCGTCAAAATTCCAGGCACGCCGTTCTATATCGGACTCGATCCGTTGCTCGGACTAATCCCTGGATTCGGCGACATACTGGCCAATCTCATAGGTACCTTCATAATGATATTGGCCGCGAGGCTTCACGTACCGCCGATAGTCCTGGCAAGGATGAGCCTAAATCTCCTCATCAATGGGGTCGTCGGCGCCATCCCCATTGTCGGCGATCTTTTCTCCATCTGGTTTCGGAGTCACGCAAGAAATGCAGATTTACTGCGGCGGGCCGCGAGTCAGCCGCATCGAGAAACGCAGCAGGCTTGGCTGTATGTGGCAAGCATCATCGTCGGGACCGTCGTTCTGCTGTTGCTCGCTATTGCAGCGGTCCTATGGATAGTTGTGAAACTCTGGACTGCGTTCACACAATAAATTGAATGGTCATTCCTTTTGCAGTCGACGGAACAATCATGTCTGAATCGCAACAAAAATCGAACGGCTACGTGGTTAAGCCGCCGTTCGGGATAGAGGATCAAGGCACGTTTCCCACTTATCTCATCTGTCTATCTTGCATGGTTGTTTTTCTGAGGTGAGAGGCATTATAGTTCCCGCCCATTAGGCTGTGGGGGCGAAGGGAGCCATGGTTCTTTCAAAAATGCGGAGGGAGTTCATGAGCAGGATGCTTGTACTGGTCTCGTTGTTCGGACTCGTTGCGTACCCGGCGATGACCGCGGCGGGTCCGCAGGAATCTTCGCCGATGGCACTGGTGCCGGCAGGGGAGTTTACGATGGGGAGTTCGACGGGCGATTCAGACGAACAACCGGAGCGCAAGGTCTATGTGGATGCCTTTATGATGGATAAGTATGAAGTGTCGGTGGAGCAGTATGCGGCCTTTCTACAGGCAAAAGGGATCGATCCGCCTTCAGACTGGAAGATCATGAACCAGACCGCGCATCAGAAACGCCCAGCCGCGAATATGGATTCGGTGGACGCGGCTCTGTACTGTAAATGGGTCGGAAAGCGCCTGCCGACTGAGGCAGAGTGGGAGAAGGCAGCGCGGGGAACGGATGGCCGCATGTATCCGTGGGGCAACGAGGCGCCGACGCCTCTCCATGCAAACTTTGGGAAAACGGATTGGAACAATCATGGGGCATTGGCCCCAGTGGGGTCGTTCGAAGATGGCAAGAGTCCCTATGGTCTCTATGACATGGCCGGGAACGTGTGGGAATGGGTCAGCGACTGGTACGATTTTCGTTATTACAAGAACGCCCCGTCGAAGAATCCGACAGGGCCGTCATCGGGTGGAACCAAAGTGATCCGTGGCGGGGCCTGGAACGGCAATGCACGGGCTCTGCGCTCCGCGAATCGGAGCCTTATTTCACCGACGGACCAGGGACTCACCGGGTTCCGGTGCGCAAAGAATCCATAAGAGTCAGAGCAGGTATCATCCATCGATTGCTAGCATTATTGTTCCCGCCCCTTAGGCTGTGTGGGGGCAGGTTTTAAACGCGTGTTCAGCAGAATATTATTGTGGAGGCGGTTTATGAGAAGAATGTGGATGTTGGTCGTGGTGATTGGTCTCACTGCGTACCCGGCGATAGCTGCGATAACGGGTGAGAAGGCACCCCTGGAATCTGTTACGGGACATCAACAAGGTTACGAGAAGACGGTTTCGACCCAATCGCAAGATCCGTCAATGGTGCTGGTGCCCGCAGGCGAGTTCACCATGGGGAGTCCGACGGGAGATACGGACGAACGACCGCCGCACCAAGTCTATCTGGATTCATTTTTGATCGATAAACATGAAGTGACGGTGGGGCAGTATGCAGAGTTTCTGCAACAGGCAGGGGGCAATGCTCCTTCAGACTGGAAGGCGATGAACCAGCTTTCGAATAAGAAGCGGCCGGTCTCGAATGTGGATTGGGCGGACGCGGTCGCGTATTGTAAATGGACCGGCAAGCGCTTGCCGACAGAGGCGGAGTGGGAGAAGGCAGCGCGAGGGACAGATGGCCGCCTTTATCCGTGGGGCAATGAGCCACCGACGACACGCCACGCGAATTATGGGCAGTCGGGATTGAACAACAACGGGGCATTGGCACCGGTGGGATCGTTCGAAGAGGGCAAAAGCCCTTATGGTATCTATGACATGGCTGGGAATGTCTGGGAATGGGTCAGCGACTGGTATGACCACGACTATTACAAGAACAGCCCGCAGAGGAACCCGGAAGGGCCACCCACGGGCGGGTTCAAAGGGATTCGTGGCGGCTCTTGGAACAGCAGTCCACGGGCATTGCGCTCAGCGGATCGGTATTGGGATCCACCGACGTTCCGGAGCCAATACTCACCCGGTTTCCGGTGCGCGAAGAAACCATAGTGAGGGGAAGGGGTTCTCCCAATTCCACGGAGGGTCCTGATTCCGAGGAACGGGGAGCCTGTGCACCTTAGCCTAAAAGGGCTTGTTGTCTCACTCTATCCAAACTCGTATCCTTCAACTCTGTTCGATTATCAACACACCCCGTTCCAAAATACGCGTCGGTATGCGGGAGTAAGCATGACTGATAGGGTCGTCTGGTCTGCTTAACACGAAAACGGTACAGAATGCCGAAGAGAGTTCAATTTGTCGCGCTTGCGCCAATCCTCGGAGGGCTCCTTGTGTTGATGTCTCCTTCCGTTGTGCACACCTTGGAATCTCCGACTGTATTATCCATTGCAGCAGGGGGACGCCATACCTGTGCTGTTCTCAGCAATGGCACCATCCGTTGCTGGGGGAATAATAGTGATGGTCGGCTGGGGAATGGCAAGATCGCGCAAGATTATGGAAGGACGGTGCTCGTCGCCAACATCAATTCGGCTAGACAGATTGCGGTGGGACTGAATTTTTCCTGCGCAACTCTGGCCGATGGATCCGTGCGCTGTTGGGGAAGCAATCAGTACGGTCAACTTGGCGATGGAACAACCAACAAGGCACTCACACCAGTGATCGTCAAAGATATTCACTCTGCCACGGAGGTGACGGCCGGATTTTTCCACACCTGCGCACTAAGCAATGCCGGGTCGATTTCTTGTTGGGGTCGCAATGACCGCGGTCAGCTAGGAAATGGGACTCAAATCGATTCCTCTATCCCGGTGCTAGTGAAGGGAGTGACCGGCGCCATTGCTTTGAGCGCAGGGCTCAGCCATACATGCGCTCTTCTCAATGCCGGAACCGTGCGCTGTTGGGGGAGTAATCAATGGGGAGAACTGGGAAACGGCACAAAGACAGAGGCACTCGTACCGGTCGATGTAGCCGGCTTACGGTCAGTGGCGGCGATTGGTACGGGGAACAATTTTAGCTGTGCGGTGATCATGAATGGGAAAGTTCAGTGTTGGGGAGATAATCGCCAAGGCCAGTTAGGGAATGGAACTCGTGACGGGGCCTTAGTCCCAGTGGAAACGAAAGGTATCACCTCTGCGCGAAAAGTTCATGGCGGGTCTCTTCATGCCTGCGCAGTATTACGACAGGGAACGGTCAACTGCTGGGGGGCGAATCAAGTGGGGCAACTTGGATATAGCACACAAGACAATCCGGACCGCCCAGGTCATGAACAGGGCATCCTCACTCCCGATGAGGTCATGGGCTTACGATCCGCTCGTGATGTCGCCACAGGGGGCATGCATAGCTGCTCGCTTGAAAATACGAGTACCGTGAAATGCTGGGGAGGGAACACCAATGGAGGGTACTTTACGACTCTCGTCGGCGCGTCAACGATCACGCCTATCGACATCAAAGTGGTTCCGTGATCGCTAGCAGGAGAATACTCCCGCAGGATGCTCAAAAAGACCGTTCAGCAAGACTGCAGCGAGCGAAGGCCCGAGGCGTAATTTTCTCACTCACCCACCACGAACTGCTCACGCAGTTCTGTCCCGATGTGGCATGTTGAGGGTCTGAACGATGCGAGCACGAAGCACGGGAAGAGCGCGTCTCGGCGCGCCGGGGTTGGGCGGGTGAGAAGAGCGGCTTTTTCAGCATCCTACTAGACAGACTAAAAGTTTCCGGCGTGCACCACATCATCGAGGCTGTTGATATCGAGCCAGTGGCCGGCCGTATAGAGCACTCGGATTGGATACTGCCGTTTCAAGAGCTCTTGGAGCAGCTGGGAAATAGTGGCCTTGCGGTTGGCTGGCTTTGCGAGGAGCTCCACGAGAAGGTCGGTGACGAGTTTGGTTGCGCCTGGTGAGACTTTAAGGAACCCCATACATACTCCATGGATGGATGCATGGGGGATGTTATTCCCCACTTGCTTGAGATAGATCTTGGCGTTGAAAGCCCTTCTCGAATTGGGAATGGTGCACTCGGTGAACCCTCCAAGGCGGGCATAGCTCGTCTGCTCCTGCCAATTGCTATCGACGAAAATGACACAATCATCGCTTTCCTGACAGAGTGACTGGGGAATATATTTGTTGAAGAGTACGTCACCATAGGAAATAATCGTATTCTGCGCAGGCCCTTTTCTGGCTTGGAGAGCCTTGAGGAGGGAATCCAACTCGCCGGTATCCGCAAAGTCATCATTATCGACATAGGTCAGGTTGGGCAGATTGACGGTTTCTTTCTTATACCCCCTGACCACCACGATATCCTTGATTCCCACTGCATTGTAAGCGTCAATGATGTGGGAGAGGATCGGCCTCCCCTGAATGGCCACCATCGTCTTGGGCTGATGTTCAGTCAATTCTCCCAATTCATGGCCGCGTGATGCGGCCAGCACGATGGCACAGGTGTTCTCCGTGCCTTTGGGAAGATACCGATCTTCAGCTTCTTGAAGCTCCGCAGCGTTTTGTAGTCGAAAGATTTCGGAGACCGGTGCAACTTTGTCTTCAATAGAGAGCAGGTGTTCCTGCTCCTTGAGGGTTCGCGCGGTTTTCTGCATGGAGGCCACGGCGGCCCTGAGCATGTGATTGGCCCAAATCACCATTGAAAACCCATGCTGCCGAAATACATCGGTGGGCGTGGCGTAATATTTGGTGGGCACGATCACGACGGGGCATCGATTCCCCCATTCCTGTTTGAACGACAAGATCTCGTCTGGTACCGACAGGGCGCTGTGAATGAGGATACCGTCTGCGCCTGCCTGATGATAGGCTTCGGCTCGACGCAGGGCTTCCGCAAGCCCCCAGCCGCAGATGAACGCTTCCACTCTAGCAATAATGCAAAAGTCCGGATCGGTCTGGGCGTCTTTGCCTGCCTTGATCTTGCCGCAGAACTCCTGCATGTCCGCCATGGGTTGGGCATCCCCCTTGATAAAACTATTCGTCTTGGGGAAGAGTTTGTCTTCAATGCAAACCGCAGCGATGTGGCGTTGTTCGAGTTTCCGGACGAGCCGCTGCATGTTATTGAAGTTGCCATACCCCGTGTCGCCATCGAGGAGAATTGGAATTGTGGCTGCATCGGACATAAATTCCAGGTTCTCCAAGACTTGGGTCCAGCTGGCTTCGTTGTTGTCACGGACACCAAATTGGGCAGAGATGGAAAGGCCGCTGGCCCAAATGCCTCGAAAGCCGGCCTCTTGAACGATTTTTGCACTAAGGCCATTGTGGGCTTCACAGATAAATTCCAGTTGTTCCGACAAGAGAAGCTTCTTAAATTGATGTGATGCACTCATGCCAGGTGTTGAAGTCATGGGTTCCTTTCCTGGTTCTCGCCGTAGCAATTCGAGACAAATATCGTGGCGATGCGCTGGTTGGCCATAAAGAATACCTTTTTCCCTCACAGAAATCATCCTGCGATTCAGAGGCGAAGAGTTGAGGGATTTCGCGTAACGAATGGCTCCTGGCACGTAGCGGATTCATCCGTGTTGATGGTCGATAGCCGATCGCTGATGAGAAAGCTGATTCCAAGTTCGAATTTCCAAAAACTTCCAACCTAGAAGACTCCTACAGCTATCTCGCACATGCGGATGCTTGAATCGCAGCAGATGGCTCTCTCGGTCCCCAATTTCTGTGGATAACCCTGTGCATAAGAACGTCGGCAACGGAGAATGCCCCATATTGAGAGCCACGTGAACTGTTTGCCTTAAAAATGGGCATTGTGTTCCATTAAATTTACCCACAATATTTTGTGGCTTGACTGATAAATTTTTGGATTTTCCACAAGCCATGATTTTTTCTTCTTATGCACAGCTTTCACGAGGTTGATATGGAGTCGATCGCTCAAATTCACACTACGATATGCTCATTCAGCCTGCTGGCATTGGGTGATGTGACAATTGCTCCGGAGCTCTGGCATCGCTGGTTTATCCCCAAAAACCTATGTGCCTGGTGATCTAGTTTGTTTCGGTCCTCGAATCGAAGGATCCAAACAAGTCAGCGGGACCTGGCCACAGCAATCAGTGAAGGCGGGTGAAGGGAGAGAGAGGTGTGAGAGTTGGCCCTGGCTCGGCCCGCTTGCGCATATTGCCTGTGGACGGCATTCGTGGTTTCTTCTAAGCTGATCGCGTGAAGCTTGCCCAGTCGAACAGATGAACATACTTGTCATGGGTGATCGATGTGAACAGCACTGCAAGACTAGATATTGGGGCATAACCTGGAGGTCAACATGTCAATGAAGAGAGTCGTTCCTCGAAAGCGAAGCCGAGATCGAGCGGTTAGTTCGGTGAGCAAGAAATCTGGTGTAAAGCGAGGAGAATCGGGGTTGAGGCGGCGACTACAAGACCTGCGCGAGCAGGTTGATATTGTGTTACCGGAGATGACCGCCCGGATTGCAGCGTTGGAACATCTGTTGCTTGGGAAGCAGCTCTGTACCAGAAAGGACTTGATCGAGGCACGCCAGTTTGTGCGGATGCAAGAGGCATAGGCGGTGGTCTCAGTACGGCTACTTGGCTATGATATGAATGGATACGACCTCGCTGGGGGAGCCACACGTTGATTGGTCGTAACATGATTGCACGGTTACGTCCCACAGTCCTTCATGGGTGGCGCCTGCGTCCTTGCAGGATATTTTCGTGGTATCGGCGGGAATGAAGCGGACCGCTTTATTTGACTTGTTGCTCTGATCGATTACCGTGAGCTGATACCAAGTAACTTTCGGGTCGATTGTCTTATCCCACGTAATGCGGCAATCTGGTCTCACGGTTGCTGACTGCTGCTTCAGAGATGCTGCATAGCCGGCGCTTACTGATAGCGAGATCATGAACAGAAGCGCTACATGTTTCGGGAAGACAAAGGTAGGCTTCATCAGTCACCTCCAGGACAGGGAATGAGTCCTGCGCCCACGATTACGGTTCGTTCTGAGCCGAAGATCGATAGACGAAATAGAGTACGAGACTTCCTATGAGAGCGATGAGCAGGGCAGCAATAAATCTGGTGGTAAAGGTGAGCGGCCCGATGTAATGGTGGTACAGGAGGGGCAGCAGAATAGGGGAGATTACGGCAAGGGCGAGGCCTAGTATATGCCGCTTGAGATAGATTGGTTCTCCTGGTTTACGCCCCGCGCGTTGCACGAGCACCTTCCAACTTTTTATATTTCTCGCCAGAAGAGTGGCCGACGTTGCTCGTTACTGCGCGCATCAATCGACCAGCTTCCTAAACCACTCCCTCCATGCTCGCGTATTCTACATCCCACAGGGTAGCTTGGTCGATCCTCGATTGCGCGCGTCGAACGACCACCGCTCTTCTACCTTCACCCTAGAGGGTGAACTAGATGGTCTC
>DATEPD010000009.1:0-3404 GCA_035273365.1 Nitrospiraceae bacterium
TCACTAATGGAGACATCTTGAAATGACTCCGTCGCCACGAAGGCCTGCTTGATCTTCTCGACTGCATCGAAGGTCGTGGTTTCCCCCTCCAGATGGACACTGGTCCCGTCTATCGTCAGTTCACGAATCGTCAATGGCGTGCCTGGCGGCACATGCTTCACGAGTTCCGCAAGGCTGGCAAGGACATTGTAGCGTGTGCCGTCGACAAGCGAGAGCGCCTTCTCGACCTGCGAGACTCGATACCGAGCCTGATCCAATTCTTCACCAGGGTTAGCGCCCGGACCAAATGTTTGCTCATATTGAGCTTCAATCTCTCCTTTGAGGTTCTCGACCGTGGAGTCTTTCAGCATCACGCGAACGGAAAGATCGGTCAGCGCCAGAATACCCAGGAGCAGCCCACCCCACAGGGCCAATCGACGATCCTGCTTCGTGACATGTCCCGTTGTCGTTGCGGCATCGCTGCTGGCCTTGAAGTCCAGGGCAAGATTTGACCCCGCCAGCCTCGACTTCCAGCGAGGCCTCACGATATTCGGATGGATCGCCAACCCAAATGCGATGGAAAATGCGCGGGGACAACTGGCTCCAAATCCCTGCCGCGGGCCGACCGGAAGCAAGCCCAGTTGACGCGCCATATGCCCGCTCAGTTCTTTCAGTTTCGAGCCGCCGCCCGAGACCCAGCAATGAGATAACCGCTGATGGACGGTACCCTCATAGGAATGGAGGGAAACGCGTAACTCCTTAAGAACCGGTTCGAGCCAGGTATCGACTTCCTGTACCGCAATGGTCCGCTTCCGTCGTTCCGCTTCGGCAAAGCTGCAGGCATGGCGAACGGCAAGCGCATGAGTGAGATGATTCCCTCCCCACAATACGGTCCGTAACAGCACTGGGCGGCCTTCATGTATCAGGCATAAGGTCGTCTTCGAAGCGCCGACATCAATAATCGCCATATCGCCGGGAACCTGGGCCCCTT
The DNA here is from genome assembly GCA_035273365.1 of Nitrospiraceae bacterium. GTDB lineage: Bacteria > Nitrospirota > Nitrospiria > Nitrospirales > Nitrospiraceae > Palsa-1315. The sequence goes on from DATEPD010000009.1 coordinate 971, forward strand.
CCTCTTTCAGGAATTGACTGACAGAAAACAAGGCCATACCATCAATCGTGATCGCAGAAGGATTTAAATCAGCGGATGCCATAAACTGCAGATGTTCCGCGATTTTTTCTCTGGGCGCGGCCGTAACGAGGACTTCGGAGCCTTTAGCTTTCGACGCCCCTTCTTGAGCTTCTCGCGCCGGCAGCAAGAGGCTGCCGACCGTGACGTCCTCCAAGGGCATGGGAATCAGATTTTCCATTTCGAACGGGACGACCTGCGCAAGCTTGGTGGCATCACGAAAAGGGAAGGAAAGGGTTCTGACAAACACATCCTGGCAGGGGAGTGCGGTGACAATTTCCCCGCTCCCATACAACCCATGCTGCCAGAGGAAAGTTCTGAGCATGGCCGCTCGATGGGCAGGCTCCGTTTGTTCCTGACGTCCATAGGGAACGGGCAGATGGAAATACTCCACCGATTCACGCCCTGTCAGACGGCGACGAAACCGTACGGCTTTAATGGCCGTCTGTCCGATATCGAGACCGACACATTCAGCAATCATCGACAACGGCTTGTGCTCCTCATCCTCTTCACGAGATCTTTCTCATTCGATTCGATCGCAGTTTTTGGCCGACGCATCCTTTTCTCTCATGTCTCACGCGCTCGCAGTACTGTATCCACATGCCGCCGAACTTTTCAACATTCTGTCAGAGCGCCACTCTGGCCTTCATGATCGGCCCGACCAACTTGAACGTCAGTTGGGTCCCTGGCTGGAAGGGTGGCAACGAGAAGCTCGCTGCCTTTTGGGCAAACCCGGCGCCCGGAACGACCGTGACGGTAAGGTCCAGAAGGCTCTGCTGTAGCGATTGCTGCAAGGTCACATGCCCTTGAACGCTAAACGATCCATCAACACCGTCTCCTTTCAACTCCGTCACGTCACAGGCTGCATCGCGGCAGACGAGTGAGGCTTGGATGCGACCAAGTGTCAATGAGGGCATCGATTGGTTGCCTGATGGAATCCGGTCGATCACGAGGTCCTTGATTTCAAGCTTCACGGTGCCTTCCCCTTTAAGGGCAGCATTGCTGCCTTGCGCACTGTCCCATCGGTGTGTGAAATCTCCCTGAATCGTTCCGCTGGTCACGTAGGGTTTCAGAACCGTTGCCAGATCCATCTGTTGGAGATGACCTTTTACGGCCACAGGCCCATGTAAGGACCATGAGGCTGTCGTCAGAGATCCCGTGGCTCGTCCGGTACCTCCTCGCGTCCCTCCCGGAAGCTGGACGGCATAGTCTAGCACCAGCTGCCCTACGATTGCCTGAAAGACTCCAATTGTTGCGCGCACGCCTTCGATGGGAATCGCTCCGATTGCCGGTCCGGCGAGGACGACGTCATGCCACTCAATTCCCACAGGAAAGCCCACAGACCAATCCGCGGCACGCACCTCCCATCCAGTCGCTCGATTGAGTTCAGTCAGCAGGCGATTTTGAAGTGGGCCATAGGGAAAGGTCAGGAAGAGAAATACGATGAAGCAGGCCAGCGAAGCCAGGACCCAGCCCAACGGTCCTTTCAGCGTCAGTGTCTCAGGCCAGGCCCATGGCCACGTCATCATGATGCCCCCACTGTCACCCACTGGCGAATCGTTTGTGGTTCCGTATTGTCTTGGAGCAGCGTCAGTTCGATGAGCAGCGCTTTCGGAAGCTCTGATTTTCCCCGACCGTCCCACTCATCCAGCCACAGTTTATTCTTGCCGTCGTAATAGCGCACGTTGAACGCTTTGACCTTGTTGGCCAATTCGATTTGTCCGACAGACTCATCTGTCAGACCGTAGAGATTTCTTCGCACGTATCGAAGCAAGCGATCGCCTTCTCTGGTGTAGACAATACGAACCAACTCGGTATCTTTACTAGACTCCGCTCCTCGATACTGGCCCATGCTGAGAAAGGCGATCGAATCGGCCGGCTGACCCTCCAGCAGGCTGTTGATGCCCATCCAGGGGCCAATCGGGGAGTTCTGGCCGACCGACAATTCATCGATCATGACATGCATGGTGCTGCGAATGATTTGCTCATTGGCCGAGTTCGCTCTCGCCGCATCGATCGCACTCGTGGTGACAAAGAGGGACCCAAAGACCAGGGCCGCCATCATGGCGACCAGAGACACGGCCAGCAAGACCTCGACCAAGGTAAAGCCACCCTCAAGGCGTGGGGGTTGTCGAAAAGACATAGGTACTGACCTCGAGCATTTCCTCTATGGTACCGCGCGGCCACAGGACCTGAATCTTCACTTCCCTCACGATTGGCAATGGCGTGGAGGAGACAATTCGCTTCCACCGATAATTCAACGGGCGATCCGGGACCACGGCAGTGGGTTGAGATCCCAAGGGCGTCGGCAGGAATTCTCCACCTGTTTCACCAAAAGGCAAGAGCGGCCCTAATTCCGTCTCAATCAGTTTTTCCT
>DATEPD010000010.1:0-6684 GCA_035273365.1 Nitrospiraceae bacterium
GTCGATGACCATCGTGAGCGGGGAATCGAATGTCGCCGAATGAGGATCGCCCTTCTGGTCGATCGAGACAATCGGGTCTTCAGAGTAGAGCAGAATGTCTTTCATGGCGCCGTTTGCTGCTTTCCGGAAGGCACCATTGACGGAGGCGAGGTCACAATCTTTTTCGGTTTCAACGGTCAGATCCACCAGTGAAACATTCGGCGTCGGAACGCGAATGGCGAGGCCGTCTATTTTACCCTTGAGCTGCGGCAGGACCAAATGCAGCGCCTTTGCCGCGCCGGTGCTGGTCGGGATCATCGACATGCCTGCCGCGCGCCCGCGCCGCATGTCCTTGTGAGGCAGATCGAGTAACTGCTGGTCGTTCGTGTAGGAATGGATCGTGGTCATGAGGCCGTGCTTGATGCCGAAATTATCCAACAGCACTTTGGCCACGGGAGCCAAACAATTGGTCGTGCAGGAGGCGTTGGAGATAATATGGTGCTTGTTCGGATCGTAGGCCTCGTCATTGACGCCAAGGACGATGGTGACGTCCGGGTCCTTCGCCGGTGCTGAAATAATGACGTGTTTGGCTCCGGCAGAGAGGTGCTTCCCTGCACCTTCGCGGTCGGTAAATCGTCCTGTCGATTCGATGACGATGTCCACATCCAGAGCTTTCCAGGGAAGTTCTTTGGGGTCCTTCACCGCGAGGACCTTAATAGGCTGGCCGTCGACGAGGATCTGGTCGCCTTTGGCTTCGACGCTTCCCGGTAACGTCCCGTGCACAGAATCGTATTTCAGGAGATAGGCGAGTGTCTTCGCATCTGTGAGATCGTTAATCGCAACAAAATGCAGGTCAGGATCACCGAGTGATGCCCGAAGAACGTTTCGTCCGATCCGTCCAAATCCGTTGATACCGATTCGAATAGCCATAGTAAGTGGTCCCTCAAGAAAAAATGAACCGGTTGAATCTACCGGCTCACGAGGCCGATAGTATCGACGCTCCTGGGCCTTGTCAAGGCGTCCCAAGGCGGTAATCCTACATCGGATCGCAGAAATTTCATTGTCACCTGAACCTAAGGCTGGCGGAGTTCGTGCGAGGTCCGTGGACCTGTGCCTTGCGTCTCTATCGAAGGGTTCGTTAGAGTTCGTCGAGCCCAGCGTAAGACGTTTGTTTGAGGTAGCGGTGAATCTCTTCGAGCAGACCACGATGGTGTTGGAATGGCCCAGACTGCTTGAGGCCCTTGCCGCGCACGCTCGTTCGACGATGGGGGCGGCGCGCTGTCGTGCTCTCGAATTGACGACCAGCCTCCGTGATGCACGACAGCGCCAGCAGGAAACAACGGAGATGGGGCAGCTGCAAGTCTCCGGTGAGGCTCTGCCGACCTTGGCATTTCCGGATATTCGTGACCTGCTTGCCCGAGCGAGGAAAGGGGCGACGTTGGAAGCCCACGAACTCAGAGATTGTGCGATGGTACTGGGATTGATGGAGGAGAGCAGCCGGTTTGTGGGGCGACATCAATACGGCGCTCCCGCGCTGGCATCAGTTGCGCACCCCCTGCGAGCGGTCGGAGGTCTGCAACCAGTAAAAGCTGCACTGGATGCGGCTATCCACTCCGACGGCTCGATTAAGGAGTCTGCAACGCCGGAGTTGCGGCGCTCGACCCATCAGTCACAGTCGCTCAAACAGCAGATGCGGCATGACCTCGATCAGATCCTGCACTCGCATCGCTATCAGGACAGCCTGCAGGAACTGTATTTTGCCCAGCGAGAAGGCCGGTATGTCATTCCGGTAAAAGCCGATATGCGGGGACGGGTGCCGGGGATCGTCCATGACATCTCGGTCAGCGGGGCCACGGTGTTTCTCGAACCGCGCGAACTGGTCGAACTGAACAATTCGATCAAAGTGGCAGATCTTGAAATTGAACGGGAAGTGCGGCGCATTCTCCGTGAGTTGTCCATTCTTATTGGTGGGCAATCCGAAGTCGTGCTGGCCGGGCTTGAGGCGCTGGCTGTGCTCGACAGTATTTCGGCGCGTGCCTTATTCAGCCGCCAACTGAAGGGGCACCCTGTCGGGCTTAACGCAAAAGGGCATGTACGGCTGCTGCGTGCCAGGCATCCCTTGCTCGTGCTGGCGAAAGAACAGGTGGTGGCAAACGATATTCTTTTGGGTGAATCGATCCAGGTGCTCGTCATCTCCGGCCCCAATGCGGGCGGGAAGACCGTGACCCTCAAGATTGTTGGGCTCTTTGCCTTAATGGCCAGGGCCGGACTGCACTTGCCCTGTGATGCGGGATCCGAGATGGCGATCTTTTCCGACATTTGCGCCGATATCGGCGACGCCCAAGACCTTGCTCGCGACCTCTCCAGTTTTTCGGCGCACATGACCCAGATGATTCAGTTGTTGGATCAAACGGATCGTCGACAACGGGACAACGAATATGGCGTCCCGCGACAGTGGTTGGTCCTCCTTGATGAACCAGTGACCTCGACCGATCCGACAGAAGGTGCGGTCCTTGCTGAAGCGTTACTCTGTCGACTGGCGAGGCTGGGGATGAAAGTCGTCGCGACCACGCACTACGGGTTGCTCAAGGCCTTGGCCCACACGATGCCCGGCTTCGCGAACGCCAGCGTTGAATTTGACGTGGCGACGCTGTCACCGACCTATCGGCTCTTCATGGGGGTACCAGGTGGTTCATCTGCGCTTGAGATTGCCGGCCGGCTAGGGATGGACCGGGCCTTGCTCGATGAGGCGAGGTTGAAGCTCCATAAAGACGAGCGGGCTATAGAAACGATGCTGCGCGACCTGCAAGCGACGCAGCGGCAGTTGACCGACGATCTCGCGCTGGCTGTCGAGGCCAGGCGTGAAGCGGAACAGGCCGAACAACGAGCGAAGGATCAGCTGGCTCATTTAGAAGAGACTGAACGTGAAGCACAGAAGGGCCTCAAACGAAAACTCAGCGAACAGTTCAGTCGCGCGAGAGCAGAAGTGCAAGCCACGGTCGACGCCGTCAAGGGCGAACAGAAGTTGATCAAAGCCAAAGCCGCGAAGCAACGATAGTTTGAGCTAGAGGCGCAGGCGAAAGCCGAATTGGCTCCTGCTGGTGCGCCGATTTCATTTTCACAGTTGGGGGTGGGGGATCAGGTTGAGATCAGCGGGCTCGGCATGACGGGGACGCTCCTCGAAGTGCCAAAGGGAAAGAAACGTGTACGGGTGAAGGTGGGCGAGGGGGAAGTGCTCGCAACAGTAGCCAATCTCGTTGGCCTTGCACCAAGGCAGGCAGCAGCGTCGAAGCCGACGCCATCGTCGAGCCTTCGAGAGTTTTCGTCAAGCGGCGGATTGGGACTCGGTGAACAAATGTCCGTGGATGTTCGAGGGAAGGTTGCAGACGAGGCGTTGGATGAGGTGATTGCGGCGCTGGATCGTGCAACCTTGACCGGCACGCAGTTTCTGCACATCATCCATGGCCATGGCACAGGGAAACTCAGAGCATCGTTGCGAGACTACTTGAAAGACTCACCCTACGTGGCGGATTTCCGTGCGGGAGATCGGCCAGAGGGCGGAGATGGCGTGACGATCGCGACGCTACGCTAAGAAGGAAGTGGGAGAGGGCAGACTAGATGGCCTCCCGTGCTCGTGCAACGCGCGGTCTCAGAAGGCCCTCGTTGAGCACACGCGGTGGGAGACCGTCTAGCCCCCCCTTAAAGGAGAAGGTAGAACACACGCAGTGAAGGCCAGTCTGGCGACTCCTTTGGGGGAGGTGCGGAAGCGAGAAGTCCCTCAGCGTCTGCTAAGGGAAACTGCTGACGACACACAAGGCGATGCTCAAGCATCGGATGCGCTGGCAAACAGCATATCCGATTTTATGATCAGCTGTGTCGACGTTTGGTCAACAAGGCCTGAAACTCTTCCGGGATGGGCATAGATGTAAAAGGAGACACATGCGCCCCACCGGTATTCCCCAAGGGCACCCAGATTCGTGAGAATATCAACGCTCCGATAATCCTGGCAACTTGGCCCCTTATCTCTATCGGGTCTCGGCGTTTCCAGCCGACCTTGAGCATCCACCAGTGCGCTTTCGCATGAGCAAATGTGAACGATTGACCCAGGATATGCGCGCGCTCCAGGTGGTAGAAAGCCTTGTCCGGTCTATTGTCATAGTAGTGCTCGGTCCCAGCATTCATCTCGCTGTCATAGGCCTGTCTTTGTTCTGCGTGCACTTTCCTACCCTAACAGTTTCAGCCGGACCTTTATACCGAGAGGACTTCGATTAAACAACGATGGATGCTGAATATATTGAAAAATGGGAAGGTGCTAAAAATCCCAGTCTCGCCCCACCATTTGTTTTGGCCCTTGTCGTTTGAAGCAATGTCGCCATTGAATTTCAACGCGATGTCCCTGTGTCTCAGCATGGTTCTTGAACGTTCCCTCTGAAGGGTGACGTCCTCTTCTTTCCAATGCTCTTGTACTCTGCGTGACGCCAATGCCAAAATTCCTGCCAGTAACCATCCGAGCACACAGGAAAATCCTCTTTGGAGAACGCAAACATATACTCCCAAAACTTGAGCATGTCGGCCTTGGCTAGGGTCTTTACAAACATCGAATCCGCTCCTTAGCCCTTCTCTTGGGCGTTAGAGTATAGAAGCCAACTACGTTAACGATTCGACGGCAACGCGTAAGCGCTCAGTCAACTCCGTCGCCGCGACTGGGTCTTCCTGGGCGCGCGCCACTTCGATCGGGTCTCCGACGATGACGCGCAAGTGCGGGAAGCCGATTCTGCCACGTGAGAGGGCATGTGCTGTGCCGATGAGGCGGACCGGCACAAGCGGTGCGCCTGTCACAAGTGCAACTCGGGCGGCACCGCGGTGCCAGATGCGGTCGCCGCGGACCGCGCCCTGAGGGAAGATCGCGACCGCCTGTCCTGCATTGAGCGCGTGCCGTACCTGCGCGAGCGCACGGTGGTCGCTGCGGCCACGCTCAATCCTAATTGCGCCGAGCCCGTCGAGCGCCCAGGCGAGCAGCCGAGACCGCCAGAGCTCGGCCTTCGCGACGAAACGCAGTTCCCGAGAGATTGAGGCTCCTAGAACGATGCCATCGAGCACGGAGTCGTGATTTGGGGCGACGATTGTAGGCCCGGTGGCGGGAAGGCGATCGGCGCCGACCACTTCGAGTCGATAAATGGCGCGCACCAAATCGCCGAAGAAACGGCGAACTTGCTCATAGGTCGGAGCGGAGAATGGAAGGAGCGCCGCATCGTTGTTCGCCCGGCGGTCGGCAAGAAATTCCATCAGCTCTCCTCCTCATTCTTGACCGCTGCGCTCAAGCGCCGCAATAGTCATTTGAACCGGTTCTCTACACCACAGGCATCATGTTGTTTCTTACGTCTCCAAGCTCCCCAGGCAGAGTACTCTTATGAACTGGGAGCCGCCCGCCATCTCTGCAGCCACTTCGATCGTAGGAGCTTGTATACCAGCCAGGCAAATAGGAGCAGGCCGATCAGCGGTCCTGCGATGGACAGCACTAGCTTTTGATAATCGATCATATGTACCCGCAAGAGATACTGCGGACGTTTCAGAAGATTCTGCTTCTCCGACGCAATGGTGACAGTATAGAGGCCCTCATCCAGCCGGACTTCGCCCCTGAGCACTCCGTCCGGGTGGTAGCTTGGACGTACATCCGCCACAACCTGACTCTCCGCCGCCTCCTTCCCGGTACCCTTCACGACCCGCATCCCGACCGGCTCACTTCGCAGTGCCGGGTCGACGAGGTCCACGACTAGGAAGGTCTCGCCTGTCTTTGGAATTTCCGTGCAGTATTGATCTGTCAGCTCGTATTGCGGTTGATAGGCGCTGAAATGCACTAGGCTCTCGCCTGCCTGCCGCACGCACGGGTCTTGATCCATATCCGTGCCTCCATGTGCCGCGGCTACGCCCGGATGGTAGAGTGCTGCGACAAGCAGGAGCACCATCGCGCCTGCCCCAATCACGTGCCTCATCATGGCCGGACCCTCCTGTTATGAACGTGACGATGATCTCCTGCTCGGTCATCCCACGGTAACGCTGCTTCGTGCAGTTCAGTGACACCAGTACGGATCATGTTGTGAATAACTCGTCGGAACCACGCTCCTTCATTCTTGTCAGTCACTTCTGTTCCTCACCGAGGAGACAGGCCCCTCCGGGGTGTAGGAAGGAGCCTGTCTACCTCAGCGGGAGACGTCGTGCTAATCGCGGCGTCTCCATACACGCAGGTGGGCGCGGAGGTCCTTACACGGTGGTCAGTGCCGTGTCAGATGCTGCAGCCTGCGACGTGAGGTGCCGATGTGCAGCAATCACGGGATCGACAATCGCCCCACAGTTGATGCAACGCCATCCGGCATACTCATGGTCACTCGACCCGAGTCCTCCAAGATCTTGAAACTGCTCACGCACCATCAACCCACTGCATCGTACACACTTCATTGCAGACCTCCTTCCCTCAGGGGATCTTGCATCTGACATTTCAAAGGCTACGGCTGAAGGAAGCCAGTTGCGAGTGCCAGGCACATCACAGTCACAGCACCAAGAATAATCAACATGACATGCTTCATGGTGTGCTCTTCTTTTTGAGGAGTCGTAGATGTCATTGGAATCCCCCTCCTTCGTAAGTGCGTCGATGTTGGTTACCCAAACCGGACTGTCTTACTCTTCTCTGCCTTTTTCACGGCTCAT
>DATEPD010000011.1:0-7822 GCA_035273365.1 Nitrospiraceae bacterium
TCGACGATGTCGAGGGTGACATCGCCTTGTGGCCCCTTGGCCATATGAAATTCCCCTTCGACTTGAGCCACTTCGCCCGTCACAATCTTAGATGGTGATGGCTCTGAAGGCGACCGGCCTTCCGCCCACGTGCTCTGTACCGCAACAAGACCAACACCGACAATGATCATCGCTAGACTGGTCACTGTAAGGAACTTCATATGGACCTCCTTCCTGAAGCTGAAGAAAGCCTTCTTTATCGGCCCCTTCACCTGGAAACTGATCCACGCTTATGCACTGGTCGATACCGTAGGCCAGGACTCGAGACTTGTGTCCTCTCCCTCCTTTTCATCATAGGAGCTCACGAGTATCTGGTCATACACTCGGAGATAGTCTTGCGCCATTCGTTCCACGGTGAACCGCTCCTCGAAGGATACGCGACACCGCCGTCGGTCGATCTCAGGAATACGTTGAACGGCCGCCGTCATCTCGTCGAGTCCTTCGCAGACGAATCCCGTGGCTCTGTCCTCAATGATTTCAGGAATGGATCCACGCCGATAGGCCAGTACGGGCGTTCCACAGGCTAGCGCTTCAATCAGCACAAGACCAAACGGTTCCGGCCAGTCATAGGGACAGACGAGCGCCATGGCATGCCCCAGAAATTCGTCTTTTTCAGCGTCCGTGATCTCACCGAGATACTCGATGAGCGGATGAGAGAGCAGCGGCTCGATTTCGGCATGAAAGTATTCCTGATCCATTGGATCGACCTTTGCAGCAATCCTCAAGGGAATCCCTACCCGCTTGGCGATCTCAATCGCATGGTCCGGTCGCTTCTCAGGAGCAATGCGACCCAGGAACGCCAGATACCCTCCGGAGTTCGGATGCAAGCCATAGAGATCCCTGGGCAGACCGTGGTGAACGGTCGCTTGCCAATTGGCCCAGGAAACAGGTTTCCGCTGGGCGTCCGAAATCGACACCATCGGCATCTCCGCATACTCACGGAATACCGGTTGAAGTTCGGGCAGATCGAGCCGGCCATGGAACGTCGTCACCGTCGGAAGCGTATTCCGTCGGGCTAGAGGAAAGCCCAGGAAATCGAGATGAGAGTGAATGATGTCGAAGTCACCGGACTTCCCCAGCGCCTGTTCCATCAGCATCGTCATGGGTGCATCGCGGTTGAAGATCCCTGTGTTCAATCGTAGCGCACGAGTACACATCGGCTCTAGACGAGCGGTCGTGATCGAATCACCGCTCGCAAAGAGGGTCACATCATGGCCGAGCCGAACCAGTTCTTCAGTCAGATAGGATACGATCCGTTCTGTTCCTCCATAGCGTTGCGGCGGAACACTCTCCCACAAGGGCGAAACCTGGGCAATTCTCATCGCACTGCTCCTTTCATCATTGATTCGTTCACCGGTCGAATTGCAACAACTCTCTCACTGATACTCACATCTGTCTCAATTCTTTCCCCACGGGGTAGCAGGCGCTCTCGCTTCGCTTTTTTGTCGACCTGGCGATACACGAGCCTCCCAGAGAAGTCCTTGACAACATACCTATTCGCCCTTGTTTGACAGGAGATCGCCCTTGACGTCGTAATCCTGTAACTACTCATGTCGACGGAACTTCGTGCTCGGCATCCGACATTGTCCACCGTGTTTTCCCCCTCCTGCAATAGGTCGCAGGGCCGGACCCGCGCCTGATTGCCCGAATACTTCAATGGCACCGCAGTTAACACACCGCCACCCGCTATAGGCCCAACCTCCGTTAGAAGTCGCACCGCCAATAAACTGTTCTGCCACTACCAGCCCAGCACAACGTTCACATTTCATTGTTTTTCAACTTTCACTCGATGTGTTGTGCGCTCCTCACAAGGGTTGCTGTGATTCACATTCCATTGGCCCGTTCCGGCAAACAATTTTCATGAGCCTGTCGAACGGCAGCGAGCAATTCCTCATTCCGAAATGGCTTCTGCACCAAAGTCAGAGCGTTGGCCTGCTGGAGACCGCGATGATGTAGGCCGAGACGATGACGCAGTTCCTGAGGTGATTGCAAACCCATCAATACGATCGGCAGCGACTCGTCATCGTCATGATGCCGCTCATCGAGCCAGCCCAGTTCTTTTTCAGCAGAAGTCGTATCAATATCAAGAATCACGGCATTCACTGAATCGAAGCGCTTAATGTCAACATTCATTAACGTTCTCACGAGGATCACCTCATATCCGTTATGCCGCAACACTTCTGACAAGACAGCCCCCAAGACGGCATCGGCCTCGACCAGAAGAATCCATCCAGTCACGATGCGTTACTCCAGAAGTCCAGCTGCCTATTGCCGAATCTGAGCAAACCCAATGCCTAACAATGGACCTGTGCCCTCGGTATCCTACTATCGTAAGAACATATAAGATTCGCAGAAGATTCGAGGTTTTATCCCGTTGAGCATTACGACCAGTAGTAAACGTCTCGGATTTTTTCACCAAGATTGAGAGACAACTTATCCCCCTGAAGACATATTGTCTCGAATTCCGATTGAACAAGGAAACTTGAGGGACTACCATAGGTAATGCTGAGCCACTGGCACAGACTGAGCCTTCAAGTCAAAGTGACGCTGATCATCATCTTTATCGTCGGCGTCTCCGCGGTCACGACCGAATGGCTCGAGGCCCGCTCAATCCGACACACAGTAGAAGATAACGTCCGCAGCGCAGCGCTGGCCGTCGGGCGATCCGTCGACCAGAACGTCACCAGTCTCGCCCAGCTGTCGAATCGGGAAGCACGGACAAAAGAGCTGGAGAAGATCTTGCTTACTTTGCCGGATTTGCTCAACATTGTGCTGTACGAATTTCCAACCGAACCGGGAAAGAGCCCTGTCCCAATCGCGAGCGCAGGCCCCACAGAGCTGCCGCTTCAAGAGAAAGCTCCCGACCTTATTGGGCGCGTGCGCGAAGAACAGCAGCCCTTAATTGATTATGCGGATCGGCAGAACACCCATCGCGTATTTCTAGGCGCCCCGATCGTCTTGCGGCATGCCGTCGTCGGAGCAACCTATGCCGAGTTCTCCACCTTGCAAATGGACGAAGCCCTGGAATCATTGCAGCAAGCCTCGAGAACAAGACGATTGTTGACCGGGGCGACGATCGTGATTGCCATCAATCTGTTTCTGTACTTCAAGGTGCATCGCCCTGTGAAACGACTCCTCACCGCCGTCGAATCTGTGACCCAAGGAACCATGACCTCGGCCGTGCCGGTTGAAGAACAGGATGAACTCGGAGAACTTGCCAGTACATTCAATGACATGGTGAAGACAATCGTGGAAGCCACTCATGATAATGCACAGCTCACAGAATCCCTGCAGGCCATGAATGAAAGCCTTCAGGTAAAAGTCAGTGAGGCAACCGCTGAAGTGCTCCAAAAAAATCGGACGCTTGCCCATACGAACGAACTGCTCTCAGCGGCACAGCGCGATGCCGCACGCGCTCAACGCCTGTCGGCTATTGGGCATATGGCGGCAACCGTGGCACACAAGATCGGCACTCCCTTGACCGCTCTCTCCGGTCATATTCAACTCATGGCCGAAGATCCGACGCTGAGCGCGGAGTCTCGACAACGGTTAGAAACGGTGGAGGCTCAAATCGAACGAACATCGAAAATTATTCAAGACATGCTCATGTACGCCAGAAGACCGGAGCCGATTCGATCTCCACTCGATCTGAACGCATGCGTCGCCGAATGTCTCGCGCTCTTCGGGCCGGAATTCGAGCGCCGGAAGATTGCACTGGTCACCGAGTGGAGCCAGGAAGTCGAGAAAGTCGATGCCGATGTCCAGCAACTCCAGGAAGTGTGGAACAATTTGATCGAAAATGCGTTGGATGCGATGCCGGCTGGTGGGACCCTGGTTGTACGGACCTCTCCCCACGCCGAACCGGAACAGCCGCACCCTCGAACGTCGGTCGAGGTGGAATTCGCCGATACAGGCTACGGGATGGACGCCGAACAGATGGCCCAGATCTTTCAGCCATTTTTCACGACAAAAAAGGCAAGACGCGGCACGGGGCTGGGGCTGGCTATTGCGCTAGAAACAGTCCGTGCGCACGGAGGTCAGATCAAGGTCGATAGCCAGCCGGGGAATGGTTCCCGATTCACGATCGTACTTCCGACCAACGGAGGAGGAACGGACTGATGCTGCGACAATCTCGCGTGATGGTCGTGGACGATGATGCCGATACATTGAGCTTACTGCGCGAGGTCGTGGAGAAGGAGGGGTACCAGGTCGAGATCGCCGAAGACGCGGAGACAGCATTGCGGAGATTCGGCGAATGGCAACCGGACCTCGTCATCACGGACATTCACATGCCAGGGATGGATGGGCTGGCCTTACTGGCTGCCGTGCGGGAGAAAGCGCCGGATATCTTGGTGATCCTGTTGACTGCCTATGGATCCTTGAAGACGGCCGTCGATGCCATCAAGGCCGGGGCCTTCGATTATCTCAGTAAACCGTTCGTCGTGGACGACATTCGATTGGTGGTTCGGAGGGCCCTCGAACATAAGAAATTAGTACGGGAGAATCGTTCGTTACGAGACCAGCTGCGTGAACGATACCGGTTTGACAATCTCGTGGGACGCAGTGCCGGTATGGTGGAGGTGTATAAACTCATCGCACGCGTCGCGGAAACGGACAGCACGGTTCTGATCCAGGGAGAAAGCGGAACCGGAAAAGAGCTGATCGCACGCGCCATCCATGCCAACAGTACGAGGAGCAATGGACCGTTCGTCGTGATCGATACGGGTTCGTTAGCCGAAACGCTCCTCGAATCCGAGCTCTTCGGACATGAACGAGGTGCGTTCACTGGAGCCGTCGCAAGCAAAAGGGGCCTGCTGGAACAGGCGCATCTGGGCACCTGTTTCCTGGACGAGATCGCAGACCTCTCACCGGTCATGCAGAGCAAGTTGCTCCGCTCACTTCAAGAACGTGAGGTCCGGCGAGTCGGGAGCGAGACGACTCGTGGAATTGACGTCAGAATCATCGCCGCGTCGAAAAAAGACTTGAAACCACTCGTCGAGGCCGGAACATTTCGAGAAGATCTTTTTTACCGGCTGGAAGTCGTGACCATCGTCCTCCCACCATTGCGCGATCGGATTGAGGATATTCCGCTCCTGAGCCAGAATTTTGTCGACAAATTCAGCCGGACCAGGGAGAAGCAGGTGACCGGCCTCTCACCTGAGACCATTCCTTTACTGACACGTTATTCCTGGCCCGGCAACGTTCGCGAACTCGAGCACGTCATCGAGCGAGCCATTGCCTTGACTCCACACCCCATCATCACCCCTGAAGATTTGCCGGAGACGATCAGGACAACGTCAGTTCAAGAACAGACGCGGGCTCGGGGATGGGAAACCCTTGAGGATATGGAAAAGAAATATATTTTGCGGGTACTGGAGGCGCATCGTCAGGACCACGGCCAGGCAGCCGCGACACTCGGCATCCACCGCAAGACACTCCTCCGCAAGCTCCGCCAGTACGGACAAGGCTGAGCCCAGCCGGTTCACCGGTCAATCTGTTCTTGGGCGAGACAGCTTGTCTCCACCAGTCAGAAGTCCGCATGCCTCCATGCATTCTCAATGATATCTTCTAACATCCGCGACAACTTGTTCCCATAAACGTTTGATTCTCCGCACCCGAGCTCGTTGGCATTCAATCGTCTATCAATTTGATTTTCAATAGAATATCTCCCAATAGATGCTTTGCCGGCAGCGCGGTCTGCTGTTTGCTCTCTTGTTTGCTCCTTAATTATGGTCCGGTACCGGTCCAGTATGCATATATGCTCGACAGACCTCCCTTCTGGGAGAGTTCCGGGGGCTATTTCTATTGAGTTATGGGCAGAAAGGAGGCATGCGTTCTATGGAACGGAACAACAAAAGCCTGTTGGTCGTCGAGGATGATCGTGATTTGCGGTACCTACTTTCCGTCAAGTTCGTCAGCGCCGGGTACATGGTTTATGGGGCAGCGAATGGGTTAGAAGCCTTGGAACAGATGGAAAACCATTCCATCGATGCTGTCCTGACCGATTACCATATGCCCAAAATGGACGGCTTCGAATTTCTCTCTGTCTCCCGCGCAAAATGGCCTGGAATACCTGTGGTGGTCTACTCCGGAGAACAGGACGATATGGCGCACGAGGCCATTGATCGGGACGCCTTCGCGTGGGTTCGCAAGGGAAATGACTTCACGATGCTGTTAGAAATCCTTGCCGCAGCGGCTCAACAATCAGTCCATGCGTGAGCGAGGTGGATGAACACGGAAGCGGCTGCACCGGCCGGGCAGTTGATCGGGGGGAAGGAGGGAGTGGTCTCAATGCGTCGAGAGTTAGGCTGGGGGCTCACGTTTGTGCTGATCATCCTGGTGCCTCTCAGCGGGTGCAACACGAGCAGGCAATCCTCGCAATCCCTGCCTACCAGTAGCGTCATGCATCTGTGGAGTACCTATACCCACTGCTACCGAAGCACAGACCTTGAGGCGATGCGCGACGATGTACAACAATTGAGTCAAGCCGTCAACACGATCGACTCCACCGAAGATTCGAGCCCAACTGAAAGTCATGCATCGGCTCTTTCAGAACCAACCACCCGCCTCTCGGTCGATCCTATCGCGATGGCTGCCTCTTGTACCCTTCATGCTGGTCAGACCGCGGAAAAAATTGGAAACCTGAACGTCGCACGAGAGATGTTTCAACTGGTCGTCTTACGTTTTCCCCAATCAGGCTATCAGTATTACACGGACCAGGCGCTTCTAGGCCTTGAGCAGTTGGACGCTGCGAGCCGTGACGTGAACCGCCCGATCTTGTGAGGAAGTATCGGCTTCAACTTTAGATGACGATTTGGGACGATTGCATGCCTCGCTGCGCGACCTCTTGGAAAGAAGTGAATTTGTGAAAGAGATCCATCAACTGGATGATCGACCTGTGCATTGGAAAACCAAAATCGCAGGCCAGGAAAAAGAAGTGGGAGGCGGGGATCACCGAACAGACCGGACCAGCGTGTCGGATGGACGAGTCGAACCGACAACCTCAATGAAGGAATTATAACGTTCTATCTCCTTACGATGTCAAGTCAACGATCCTGCTCCAATTAGGATACGACCTCACAGTTGTGGCCAAAAACAAGTGAGAGTGACTATGGAAATGACATGGGAGAATCTCACGAAGTTGTTTACGTGGGCCGCCCAGCAGGGAACTGATCCTCCATTAGCAGACACAGCAGGTGAAACCATTGTCATTGATGGGACGATCACGAGAGCAGACTTTGAGCGTTTCATGGCCTCTCATTCGGCGCCAGCCGGATGATACCGTAGACATTAGAACAACAGACCAAGTAGCCCCTCAACTCTGACTCGCGCCATCCCCACACCATTGTTTAAGTTCTAGTCTATCTATAAAATCTGACAGTTCGTGGCAAATCTGGTGTTCCACAATGCTCACGGCGAATATCTTTGGTCTCGCAACTCGTGCGGTGAAATCCTCGAATCCACCGATCGGCCCTGCATGATCTGCGAACTTCATGAATGTCTCTTTGTTCGTCGCTTTCTACAGGCATTTCATTTGCCAACCCTAGGCCGGAATGGGGCTTTACCCAGATTATAGATACTTGGATTTCCCCACGATTCACATATAGAATGAGCCGCGCTCATGACTGTTGTCGATAATGAAGCCTACGTCTTTACGACCATGAATGATGTGTACATGGGCGGAAAAGGGGGTTTCAGTTAGTGTAATATACCGATGCACGAGAGCCATCGTGCATGCGCTTATGTCCTTGAGATCCACGCGTGATTGCGCTGCATCTCATCG
>DATEPD010000012.1:0-6419 GCA_035273365.1 Nitrospiraceae bacterium
TCGGGTTTTCCATGAAGAATTTCCAGGCAAAGAAGACGATGGCGAGCCATACGCCGATGACAATGAGCCAGCTGCCAATCTGTAATAATCCGAACTCTGGTCCAGCCCACTTCGACATCTAGTGACTCCTTGCAGGAGAAAAATTTAGCACGGCCACCATCGCCTTGTCGAGGCGCTTGATCTTGCCGTTCCCGTCGACCGCCGCCAGCCTTGCCGATCCTTCGACGACCACACGCCGGCTCTCCCGTTCCCGGATCACGTGCGAAAATGTGAAGGAGGCTGCCGTCATGTCGGAGACGACCGTCTCGATGACCAGTCGATCACCATAGCGGGCTGGCGATCGGTAATCCACTTCTGCATGCACCACAACGAACACCGTGCCTTCTTTCAAGAGCCCGGCCACAGACAACCCTCGCTCTTCAAGATAGTGCGTCCGCGCCCGCTCGAAATACTTGAGATAGTTCGCGTAGTACACCATCCCGCCGCAGTCGGTGTCTTCGTAATAAATTTGAATGTCCATGTTCTCCACTCGCGAGACGAGCGGGACGGGCGCGACTCGTCAGAAGATTGCCTGTCTCGCCTTTCGCGCCAGTCTCGCACGTCGCGCTAGAGGCTCAGCGCAGGAAACTTCGGCAACGATGTCTCACTGACGCCCGATAACTTGACCACCACTTCATAGAGCTGCTGCACCCGCTCGGCCTTGACCGGCTCGAAGCCGTGACCAAGGACAGCATGGTTGGCGGCATCGAGCAGGGGTTTCATCGTTGGCCATTCGCGCAAAAAGGATTGGCCCATTTGGTCGCCCAGTCCGGCAAGTGCCCGAAACTGCGCCTGCAAGGGCAACTTGTACTTGCCGTCGAGATCTTCCAACCAACAGGATCGACAGGTTTCCCGCAGCGCCTGCGGTAATTGCTCCAGCTGCACGTCCCACGTTTTGATCCTGTATTGCTTAAACAATTGTCGTTGGGCAGAAGCTTCGAGCGCACGGATGAGCGAGACCATCGCGGCTTCCAGATCCTGCGTACCATGCAGTCGCCGACCGGCATGAGCCAGCAAATCGGGGGCCTGCATGTCTTTCACGGGAGCAGGATCGAGGACGAGCTTTTCCAAGAATCCCGCATTCGCTTTAATGGCTGGTAACAGCGACGTGAGTCCTGGTGGTCCGCCCCACAGGGATGCCATCTCGAAGGCCTTCACGGCAACCTTCAGTTTCTCCCAAGCTTGACGATACTGAAACCGTTCCCACAGATCGTAGCCATCGGCCAGATCTGCAAAGGCAC
Organism: Nitrospiraceae bacterium; assembly: GCA_035273365.1. GTDB lineage: Bacteria > Nitrospirota > Nitrospiria > Nitrospirales > Nitrospiraceae > Palsa-1315. The sequence continues at coordinate 1,281 of DATEPD010000012.1, forward strand.
GGTAAAGGGGTTTCTGCCCGCCGCTCACCCGTGCCTCGATCTCGCGGAACAGTTTTGCCGCTGCGGCAAACAATCTCCGGTTAAACAGCTCGCAGCCCTCGCGACGTGAGACCGATGCCGCCTCATCCCACGGATTCCCCTGCGTCCATACGAACGATTGTCCGGCGATATCAATCCTGTCCCCCTCCTGTCCTTCTCGTGCCGGCACGAGCGACACGATCCGCGAACTAAGAGATCGTGTCGCCAGCGTCAGCGCGCCCGCCATGGCTGGTGTGGCCCCGGTCACATCGACGACAAGCTCGCCTGGCTGTATGTCCCATGTCTGCAACATGTCCGAGAGTGTTCGGGCGAGCGTCTGATAACAGCTGACAAATTCACAGGTCTCTGCCATCACCACCCAATCCCACCGTCTTGGCATGTGCTCGATCTTCGGCTGGACTTCTGATTCTACAAGCGATTTCGCCCCTTCCGGCAAGACGAAGCAGAGTGAATCCGGCTGCAGACGATTAATCGAATAGACTGCTGCAGCTGCATGGTTGGTGAGCGCAAGCACTAAGGCTTTGACTGGTTGGTCATGCGCCATGATGCGCGGACTATAGCATAGGACGGCGTAAAAGCCTTGCGGCTTCGCTCTCACTTTGCTCATCAACGGCCATACTAGAAGCACATTGCCCATAACAAAGCGCAGTGTGTGCCTCGCTGGCTTTCGTTCGAGATGGCCTCGCCGCTATGAGTTATCGACCTCGCAAGCGATCGATTCACCACTGAACAACATGCGTTCTGCTTGACGGTCTCAGTAAAGGCGCTTAGACTTTTACTACGATCCTCAATTTCCTCGCAATTCTTTCGAATGCTGAATGAGGCTACCCGATGATTTGGTGGTATTGGATGCTCCTCGGCATTGTGCTGCTCGGCATCGAAATGGTGACGCCGGGGGGGTTCTATATTCTCTTCTTCGGTCTGGCGGCTCTGATCATCGGGGGTCTGACCGGTCTGGGGTTCGCCCAAGCGGAATGGATCCAGTGGCTCCTGTTTTCAGGGCTTTCGATCTTCTCGCTCCTGGTCTTTCGCGGGCCGTTGTTGGCCTGGATCAAAACCAAAGACAAGGGCATGCCGACCGTGGACTCGATGGTGGGCGAAAGCGCGATCCTACTTGAAGACCTGGCACCAGGCGGCACCGGCAAGGCGGAACTGCATGGCACTACATGGACCGTTCATAATGCCGGACAGGCCCTTGTAAAAAAGAACCAGCGGTGCAAGGTCGAACGGGTCGAGGGGCTCGCCTTGTGGATTGCAGCCGAATGAGAGGGGAGCGCCAGAAAGGCGAACGACGATGGAGGAGGTAACGATGAGCGGCGGACTGTTTGTGGTGCTGTTGTTGGCGGTACTGGTACTGGTGGTCATCGCCAAGACCGCCGTGGTCGTGCCCCAGCAAAGTGCGTATGTGGTCGAGCGGCTCGGCAAATATGCCGCCACGCTGGATGCGGGGTTTCACATTCTCGTCCCCTTTATCGACCGCATCCGCTATAAACATTCGCTCAAGGAAACGGCCATCGACATTCCCGAGCAGGTCTGCATCACTCGCGATAACGTGCAGGTGTCGGTGGACGGCATCTTATACCTCAAAGTCTTAAATCCTCAGCGCGCGTCATATGGCATCAGCGACTATCATTTTGCCCTGATCCAACTCGGACAAACCACGCTGCGGAGCGAGATCGGCAAGATCGAGCTCGATCGGACATTCGAGGAGCGGACCAACATCAATATCCAGGTGGTGAACGAACTCGACAAGGCCTCGGATCCTTGGGGGGTCAAGGTCTTGCGCTATGAGATCAAGAACATCACCCCGCCGAAGGGCGTGCTGGACGCCATGGAAAAGCAGATGCGTGCGGAGCGGGAAAAGCGCGCGGTGATTCTCACGTCTGAGGGCGAACGCGACGCGGCCATCAACCAGGCCGAAGGTGAGAAGCAACAAGTTATCAAAGCGTCCGAGGCGAAGAAGCAGCAGCAGATCAACGAGGCGGATGGAGCGGCCGCAGCCATCCTCGCCATCGCCCAGGCCACCGCCCAGGGATTGCGCAAGGTTGCGGAGACCATCCAAATGCCCGGGGGGCAGGAAGCGGTCCAACTGCGCGTGGCAGAACAGTACATTACGAAATTTGGCGAGTTGGCCAAAACGACCAATACGCTCATCTTGCCGGCAACGGTCTCGGATGTGGGCTCCATGATTGCCGTGGCGATGAACGCCATGCGCCAGACTTCGATCGCTCCTCTGCAAAAGTCCTAGGAGTCTGCGAATCACGTTTGACAGCTGACAGCAGGTTGCCTAGAATCGCGTTCCATGAAAGAACATGTGCTCAGTACGTTTGCCGAAAGTGCGACCGTCAAGCAACAATTCGCGCGTGAGCATGCCGATCGCATCGTGCAGGTCGCGAAGCTGATCGCCAGGGCATTTCGAGACGGACACAAAGTGCTGCTCTTCGGCAATGGCGGCAGTGCCACAGATGCGGCCCACCTCGCCGCCGAGTTCGTCGGGAGGTATAAACGCGAACGAGCCCCGCTCCCGGCCATTGCCCTGGCCACAGACATTGCCGCCATCACGTCCATCGCCAATGACTATGGTTTCGACGAACTCTTTGCCCGCCAGATTCGTGCCCATGGACAGAAAGGTGACATGGCCATTGCCATCAGCACGAGCGGCAATTCACCCAACGTATTGAAAGGTGTAGACGCTGCACAGGCTTGTGGCCTCACAACCATAGGCTGGACCGGAGGGACCAGCGGGAAACTGGCCGGCCTGGTGGAGTATCCGTTCATTGTGCCCTCAACCGTCACGGCCCGGATTCAAGAATGCCATATCACGCTAGGCCACGTCCTGTGTGAACTCATCGAGGAACACCTCCTTGCCAAAGCCTCCTGACCGGCAGCGGCCTCCTGTCACGACTCCGAGCCTGGTCCTGCCGATCAACGTGACGGATCTCACCACGTATCCACTCAAGAAACGGTACAGCAAGGTCCGCGTCTCCGACTTTGCTCAACCATGGGATCGTGGGAGCAGCTTCAACAAATTCTATCGCTCATTGCCGGATATCCTCGCAGTGAAAACGTTGCGCGCGGTTGCCAAGGCTGTCGCGAAGGCCCATCGTAAAGGCCGACCGGTCATCGTCGGAATCGGCGCGCACGTCGTCAAAGTCGGATTGAACCCCATTCTCGTGGACTTCATGCAGCAAGGGATCGTGTCGGCCGTGGCCATGAACGGCGCCGGGATCATTCATGATTTCGAACTGGCGCTCATGGGGCACACGTCTGAGGAAGTTGACGCGGAGATTGACGAGGGACGCTTCGGGATGGCTGAAGAAACAGGCCGCATGCTGAACGAGGCAATCATCCGTGGTGCCGATGATCGCGAGGGGCTTGGCGAATCCGTCGGCCACTACATCAACCGACGCCGGGGGCAATTTCCCCATCGCGAGACCAGCATCCTGGCGACCGGAGCCAGGCTCGGTATTCCGGTGACAGTACACGTCGCTATCGGGACCGACATCATCCATATGCATCCTGCCGCTGACGGAGCGGCCATTGGTGCGACCTCGCTCCTGGACTTTCGACGGCTTGCGGCCGTCGTGTCAGGCATGGAGGGGGGCGTATATCTCAATCTCGGCTCTGCGGTCGTGTTGCCGGAAGTCTTCCTCAAAACGGTATCAATGGCACGCAATCTCGGTCATGATCTCATCAACTTTACGACCGTGGACATGGACTTCTTGGCTCACTACCGCCCCCTCACCAACGTGGTGCGTCGGCCGACGAAGAAAGGCGGGAAAGGTTACTCTCTGATCGGCCACCACGAAATCATGGTGCCGTTGCTTGCCGCAGCGGTCTACGAAGAATTGGGGTGACCTCCTCCGCATGTCTGCGCGCCAATCCCCTCCAGTGACCTCGCAGGACCTGACTCGGATGTGGCGCGGGCTAAATAGCCGCTACTTCGCAGGCCTGCTGCCCCCGATCGACCTCGTCTGGAGCAGCCGGTTGACCTCCTCGGTCGGCATGTTTGTCAGTCATCGAGGGCCGCGGCCCCGACTGGATCAGGATGGCCTTCGCCCGCCGACCAAGCGAGAGATTCGCCTATCCCTTCCCCTGCTCAAGCAGGCCACCCAACGGAGTGAGTATGGAGAGCAGGAGATCGTGAGCACACTGGCACATGAAATGATTCATCAATGGCAGTACGATATCTTGAAACGGCGACCGAATCACGGCGCGGATTTTCTCCGAAAGATGACCGAGATGAATCAGGACGGGGCTCTAGCGATCACCGTCTACCATTCCTTACAGAAGGAAGTCCTCGCCCTCACGCAATTCGCCTGGCGTTGTCGGCAATGCGGCCGAGTATACCGACGCCAGCGACGGACGATTCAGCCCCGGCGGCACCATTGCGGCATCTGTCGGGGAGCATTACAAGAATTAGGATCGTTGAGCCGGGTTCCCACTGATTCCGAACGTTCCTCCCATACGACAGTGCCTCCCTCTCAAAGCCCCTTGCAGCCGCTTCAATTGTCCTTTATTTTCTAGGAGTCTGTCCGAGTCATGCCATTCTACTGCGGCAAACGATCCGTCGGCATCTGCGTCGTTCTCAGCTCGAAAAAATCCTCAACGTATTCCAGCGAATACGCTTCCGGTTTTTTCGAGCTTGCGGCCTCGCACCTCCCGGCGTCTCCTTCGCCTCGCAACGAAGGATGACTCAGACAGACTCCTAGCCTCCTGTTCAGGAGCAAGTGATGCGTTGGTCGCGCCAGATCCTCTTTGGGGACGTCGATGCCATGTTCGCCTCAGCAGCCGTCCTGGCAGACCCGAGTCTTGCGGACAAACCGGTGGCCGTTGGTGGACCAGCCCCGCGAGGAATTATCGCAGCCGCGAGTTATGCCGTTCGTTCATTCGGCGTCCACTCGGCCATGCCCACCGCCAAAGCCCTACGTCTCTGCCCTCATCTCATTCTCATTCCTCCAGACAGACCCCTCTATCGTCGGCTGCATGAACAGATGCAGGCCGTGACCGATCGGCTGTTTCCCTTGACCGAATGGAGCAGCATCGATGAGTTTTATGCCGACACGACGAGTCTACAGGCGCTCCACCCTGATCCGTTAG
>DATEPD010000013.1:0-4571 GCA_035273365.1 Nitrospiraceae bacterium
AATTCGAGGGCACGGTCCCAGGCACGACGTGCCGCGACGAGTAACTCGGGAGGGCAATGCTGTGGCTGGATCCCTACCGGTGTAATCGTTAAATCTTCATATTTCTCCGGAGCCGCATTGTACGCGGCTCGCCGGTGATTGCGGATGACGCGCAACATCGCCTCATGATTCTTGGCATAGCCCGGAAATGGCCAGAGCTCTGCAGCCATTTCAGCCGACGTGCCGTAAGCCTCGCCGGTCATGATGGCAGTCAACGCACCACAGATGGCCAGTGCTTTGGGAGAATCGTAAGGAATACCTTGCCGCATCAGCACCGTGCCTAAGTTGGCATAGCCGAGGCCCAGGGTTCGGAACTGAAAACTCTTCTCGGCAATGGAACGGCTGGGAAACGAAGCCATAAGGACGCTGATCTCCAGCACGATCGTCCACAGGCGCACGGCATGTCGGAAATTATCCAGCTCGAATTGGGCGTCGGGCGAAAAGAAATGGGCGAGGTTGAGCGAAGCCAGATTGCACGCCGTATCGTCGAGAAACATATATTCGGAACAGGGATTGGAGGCATTGATACGGCCATCCTCCGGACACGTATGCCATTCATTGATGGTGGTGTCGTATTGCGTCCCGGGATCCGCACAAATCCAGGCAGCCCAAGCGATCTGATCCCAGAGGTCCCTCGCCTTGATGGTCTTGGAGACTTTGCCGTCGACCCGTCGCTTGAGTTGCCAATCGCCGTCCGCCTCCAACGCCGAAAAAAACCCGTTGGGAATACGCACACTATTGTTTGAGTTTTGGCCGGACACCGTTTGGTAGGCCTTGCCGTCCCAATTCGTGTCGTACTCATGAAACACAAAATGCGTGAACCCTTGTTGGGCATAGGAATACATCCGTTGGATGTAGGATTCCGGGACGGCATCCCGGCGAGCGGCAGCCAGTGTTTCTTTGAGGATCGAATTCTGCTTGGGATCGATCTCGACTTTACCCTGACCGGCGCCATCGACGACGTGACAGGCCTTGAGGACGGCGTTGAGGCGTTGTGCACAGATTTTCGAGCCGGTCACCATGGCAGCGACTTTTTGCTCTTCCACGACTTTCCAATTGATAAATTCTTCGATGTCGGGATGATCCAAATCCAGACAGACCATTTTGGCAGCCCGTCTGGTCGTCCCACCCGATTTAATGGCGCCGGCCGCTCGATCGCCGATGCGAAGGAAGGACATCAATCCGGATGAGCGGCCGCCACCTGACAACGGTTCGGCGTCACCGCGAAGCTTGGAGAAGTTGGTCCCGGTCCCTGATCCATATTTGAACAGACGCGCTTCTCGCACCCAGAGATCCATGATGCCGCCCTCGCCGACCAGGTCGTCTTCAATGGATTGAATGAAGCACGCGTGCGGCTGTGGATGTTCAAATGCATTGGTGGCTTTGACGACTTCATTGGTCTTGGGATCGACGTAATAATGCCCTTGTGCAGGCCCAGAGAGTCCATAGGCATAATGAAGTCCAGTGTTAAACCACTGAGGAGAATTAGGCGCAGCCATCTGATGCGCAAGCATGTAACAAAGCTCATCATGAAAAGCGTCTGTATCTTCCGGAGTCTTGAAATAGCCGAAGTTCTTCCCCCAGGAAGTCCAGCAACCGGCGAGGCGCTCAAATACTTGTCGGGAATCACGCTCTCCTCCCAACTGGGGCTTGCCGTCTGGTCCGACGATTGGATTCCCCTGCTCATCTCGCTGCGGTACTCCGGCTTTCCGAAAATATTTCTGGGCGAGAATATCAATCGCGAGCTGGGACCAAGGCTCGGGAATGTCGATGTTTTCCAACTTAAACACGGTCGATCCGTCGGGATTGCGAATTTCCGACGAACGTTTCACGAACGGCAGACCCTCATAGGGACTTTGCCCGCGACGTGTAAATCGGCGTTCTATTCTCACGATTTCCCCTCCTCCAGGCTGCGTCCTTTGTGTGGGATAGATCCAGCCCCACAAAGACGGAAACATTTCAGACTTCTAAATCAATAAGCCCCTGTGCTTTGAGCACCTACATTTCGTGTTTCGACAATCAATCCATCCACAACACCTACATATAGCTATCAGGATGGATTGTCAATACCAACTGTAGTGGTCTGATTGGGGAAACAGAGGAAAGACTGTGGATAACTGCAAATGATTGAAGATCGCCAACTCTCTGGGAATTACGCCTATTTATCCACAGAATTGTGCTCAAAAATAGGCCTACTTTTTGAGCTTTTAAGTTGTACACAAATTAAAAAACTAAAATACATGACGGCCGAGGGTCAGGATGGCTTCATCCACCCCTTCAACGGGGATGAACTGGTTGCCAATGCCGATGACCACAACCCGGGTGCCCAATACCATTGTTTCAAACCGACTGAGCACTCCCCAGTTTTGACGAGAGGTGTGAGGCCGCACCATACTATTGAGCAACTCCTGACTGTGCCTGCGAAAGATATTTCTAACCACCGTTCCTTCCCGTTCAGGTGTGGACTGATCCATTCGATCCATCGCCTTGTTGAGTTCGGATTGCACGAAGCCCAGATATTGATCCGTGGTGGGATTCGTCAGTGCTAGCACGACACTCACAGCCAATGCCGCAACGACCAGGCTCAGACGCAAAATGCTCATCCCGGGCCCTTCTATTGATTGCTACCGAACCGACTCGTAACAGGCTTGAAGGAAATGCACGCGCACTCCCCTACTTTGACAAACGGCCTGCGCATGCTTAGCCTACGCTCGACCGGCCTGTTGCGGCAATCACGCTGCTCACATTGTTTGTATCGGGAGGATCATCATGTTTGTCTGGAGCAAACGCCTTGTCGCAGCCTTGTTGGGATTATTTGTACTCATGATGGGAGTCTTTTTCTTCGATACAGCTCCGGACAGTATGAGCAGCCTCAAGATCCATACAACACGCTGGATGGCCCTTAACTATCTCGGCTTGGTGATATGGATCTTTGTCTGGATGATCGATCAAACCCGCATGCGCGGAAAGAATTTGTGGGTTTGGCTTGTCCCCTTCGCCCTGGCACCCCTTCCGACGTTAATGCTGTTCGTCTTGTACCTCCAGCGCCGTATCCAGTAGTCATAGATCGGCGGAGCCGGCCATGGACTGCGCCGTCCGACCGGCTCCTTGGTCCAACTGCCCGCGGAGAGCCCACACCAGCCAAATACCGGGCAGAGCGATCAGAAACGACCAAAAGAAAAATTGCGCCCAGCCAACCATTTCGACCAATTCGGCCGACGGACGACCGGAAAACACTCGCCCGAGCGCCTCGAGAGAAGAAAGCAACGCAAACTGTGTTGCCGTATAGCGATGGTCACACAGCGACATAATCAGTGCGACAAATGCTGTGGTGCCCATGCCACCGGTCATATTCTCGACGAGAATCGATGACGTGAGCGCGATATAACTCTTGCCCATCCAGGCAAGCCACATGAATCCCAAGTTTGAGACCGCTTGCAAGAGGCCAAAGAGCAATAACGACCGGACCATCCCCATCTTGGCCATTGCGAGGCCTCCGACCAAAGCACCGACGAGTGTGGCCCCGATCCCAAGGCCCTTCACATATCCGACCTCGCTGACGGAGAAGCCCATCCCTCCAATAAGAAATGCCGTTTGAAGCGAAGCCGCGACGGCATCTCCAACTTTATAGAGAACAATGAGGGCGAGGAGCCCGATCACGCCTGGCCGCATAAAGAATTCTTTCAGTGGTCCACCAACCGCTTCGGCCAAACTTGCAGGCGGGGCGCCAGGCTCCGACGGTTCCGGACTGACCAGGATCGTGACAACTCCTGCAGCCATTAACGCAGCAAGCAGTAAGTAGGTGTTCCGCCATCCAATATGGTCGGCCAACAGAAGTGCGCCAGCACTCGCAACCAACAGCGCACATCGATAGCCATTCACCCACACAGCCGCACCGAATCCTCGTTCCGGACGCAACAGCACATCGGTCCGATAAGCATCGAAAACAATGTCGAGTGAGGCAGAGAGGAAGGCGACCACGAGGGCCAGAACCCCGAGTATTTCCGGACGCTGGCCCGGCCCGGTCAATGCCATAGCCGCCAAGCCGAGAGCAACACAGGCCTGCATCACCAGCATCCATCCACGCCTGTGGCCCAGCCAGGGAGGAACCAGACGATCCATCAATGGGGCCCACAAGAATTTTAGCGTGTACGGGAGACCGACAAGCGTGAAAATGCCGATGGTCTTCAGGTCCAGCCCGACAACCGTCAGCCAAGCCTGGAGCGTTCCAGCAGTGAGGGCCAATGGCAATCCCGAGGCGAAACCCAAGGGCAACATGATGCCGATGCGCCGGTTCGCAAGGAGCTGAATGAGCGAGGGTGATTTCATCGATCCGTGTCAGTACGCATGAGGGAACAGCATATCACCGGAATGAAGGAGCAGCTCAGGACATTCTTGAATTCAAGCGCTCCAGGCTATCCGATATGGCCATTCATCACGAAGCAAAGAAAAGGTAGGCGGATGCGAGGCCGCAGACTCTGAATGAAGGAGGTACCTTTGCATCAATTGTCCCGGTAGAAAAGTCGAGGGAG
>DATEPD010000014.1:0-3646 GCA_035273365.1 Nitrospiraceae bacterium
TGTCCTTAATTCTATAGGTTGTTCAGAGATGTAGGCCAAGGTTGAGGTCAATGCTGAGCGGAGATCAGCCCATCTTTCTTGACCTCGACCTGAGCCATAACCCTGCTCCAAGACTGCTCCTCGCTTCACGGTTCCGACATAAGTGGATGGCCTCTTGACAGGGGAGTATTAGACTCCGAATATAAGCACCAAAATTCATGCGGCGCAGCAACCTGGCGAAGGGAATGCATGACCAAGTCTGAAGCCACAGCTCCCCGCCCATATTCCTGGCTCCCGGTCCTCATCAGTGCGCTGCCGGTCGTCATGCTGACAATCGGCGCAATTGCATTCCGCTACATCGAAACCCGCATGATTGCGACAGCAGGCGAAACCCTGGCCCTCTCAGCTTCCGAAGTCTCGGATAAAGTGGATCGATTTCTCATGGAACGACATGCGGATGTCCTGATGATGGCAAGCGTGTTCAGCGTGCAGCCACACAATCTGGAGTTTCAGTCGGCGTATGTCGCACGGATGAAGACTTCGTACCCGGATTACCTATGGATCGGCACCACGAACGAACATGGACAGATTGTGGTTGCCACCGACCCGAGCACCGTGGGGCGAGATTACAGCGCACAAACCTGGTTTCAGGCAGTGCGTAACGGGAAAGGGGTCCATATGGGGGACGTGGAACCATTCGCGGTGATGGGTGGCCCAGACGCGATAGCCGTGACCGCTCCCATCACCGGACCGCGCGGCGAATTCCTGGGGGCCGTGACGACACGGGTGGGGATCCCTGGGCTGGAAAATATCATGACGGGGACTCTTCTGGCTTTCCGGCAGCGTGAGGGATTTTGGGGAGCGCTGGAATACCAGTTCCTGACTGAGAAGGGGGTAGCCTTCATTGATTCGGATCTCGAGCATAAGGGCCTCGTCAATCTCAAACAACTCGGCTTACCGTCTGCACTGGTCAGTGAAGGCTCCCCGTCCAATTACGTCGAAGAGGAGCACAAGCGCCGCCATGTTTCGGTGATCACTGGGTATGCCAGGCCTCCAGCCCGTGGCGGGCATGAGGGTATACATTGGACGGTACTCATGCGCATGGATCGGCAGGACGTGTTGGCGCCGATTCGTGAAGTGCTCTGGAACCTTGGCCTGGCTGGCGGCGCGGTAGTGATTCCAACATTTGGACTCTTGGTATGGACCGTGAAACGTGTGCGGAAGGAATATCAGCATGCGCAGCAGGAGCGTGCGCTCGCTAGAGAAGCTGAAACGTCGCTGCGCGAAAGCGAGGCACACACCCGGCGCATCGTCGAGATGGCGCTCGATGGCTTCGTCGGGATGGATGCTGCCGGGTTTATCACTGAGTGGAACGTCCAGGCCGAACAGATGTTCGGCTGGTCACGGCAAGAGGCCATCGGGCGGCTCCTCTCTGACACCATCATTCCTGTCCAACATCGGGAATCGCATGAACGGGGATTGCGTCACTTCCTCGCAACCGGCGCAGGTCCGATCCTAAACAGACGTATCGAAATCACAGGCGCGCACCGGGACGGGCACGAAATTCCGATCGAACTGGCGATCTCGCCTGCATTGGGGCAGGGAGGGGTCTATACGTTCAGTGCGTTTGTGCGGGATATCTCCGTGCGGAAACAGGCGGAGGAGCAGAGCCGCACATACCAAGAGGAACTGCAACAACTCAATGAGGTCTTGGATAAACGTGTGCAGGTTCGAACACAGGAGCTGGCCGCTGTCAACGAATCATTGCTCGCTGAAGTCGCTGAACGGATGCAGACCGAGGCGTCGCTCGAAAGCAGCCGGCAGGCCCTGCAGAAGCTGGCACTCCAACTGCTGCGCGTGCAAGAGGATGAGCGGCGTCGTATCTCGCGTGATTTGCATGATGACATCAATCAACGGCTCGCACTGCTTGCCATGGATATCGAAGCAGTCGAACGGCAGCTCAGCTTCTCACCAGGTCACATGGACCGGGCTGTCCGCGCAATACAAGACCGGGTTGTGGAGTTGTCTGATGTGGTACGTCATTTGGCCTATCAACTTCATCCCTCCATTCTCGATGACCTCGGCCTTCCGATCGCCCTGCAAAGGTTGGTGGATGAATTCACTGCGCGAAGCCATATCCAAGGGAGTTTTGGGCATAAGGATCTCCCTGCATCCATTCCCCAAGAGATCGCGACTTGTCTCTATCGCGTCGCCCAAGAAAGCCTCAGCAATGTTGCTCGCCATGCCGCGGCGTCTCGAGTTGATGTGGAGATGACACGGTCACAATCTGGGCTGACCGTCACAATTACGGATAATGGGGTGGGATTTGACGCTGAACAACCCCGGCATGGACCACATGGGCTGGGGTTGCTCGGCATGAAAGAGCGGGTCGCCTTGGTTCACGGGGACTTACAGGTTGTGTCGGCCGTGGGGAAGGGAACGAGGGTACAGGTGGTGGTGCTCGTTCCGGAGGAGGTGTCATGAGCAGGCCACGGATTCTCCTGGGTGATGACCATACCCTGGTATTGGACGGATTCCGGAAACTGTTGGAGGATCGATGCGAGATCGTAGGTGTCGCGGAGGATGGCCGTACACTGCTTCGAATGGCCCAGGAACTTGAGCCTGACATCGTCACCCTCGATATTTCGATGCCGCAGCTCAATGGGGTCGATGCCGCCCGGAAGCTGAAGAAGATTCTGCCTCGCACCCATCTGATCTTTGTGACAATGCACGACGATCCGGCCTATGTGAATGAAGCTTTCAAGGCCGGTGCCTCCGGCTATCTGCTCAAACGATCCGCCGGTTCAGAATTACGTCAAGCCATCCAATCGGTCATGGACGGACAGTGTTATGTCACTCCCTTGGTGGCGAAGGGTCTGGTGCAGTCGGTTATCAGCCGCAGTCGGCCGCCTGTACTGCAAGACAAGTCCTTGACCGCGCGCCAACGAGAAGTGTTGCAACTCGTTGCCGAAGGGATGACCGTCAAGGAGATCGCGTCGACCCTCAATCTTTCACCGAAGACTGTCGAGTTTCATAAATCGCAGATCATGTCGCAACTCGATCTTCACACGACGGCGGAGTTGACGAAATACGCCCTCGTCCATGGCATCCTCGCACCGGAGTAACATCCCGCACGTCTTGGACTGTCTCACCCTCCCCACGCGCACCATCGCACCGCGTTGCACGCCGGTCTGCCGATAGCCTTGTCACCCATGCGGCCCCGCAATGGCATTAGAAACGCCCATGAATTTCCAGCGCTGATTTCTCCTAGGGAAATTGCCTCAATTTCCTAGGGAGATGCCTAGTGGGTTTATCGTTCTCCTCAGCTTATAGCTTACGGGCATTAATTTGGTCGGTGTTCAGACATGACACGTTCAGCCTGCGGGGCTCGATGATGAAGAAGCAACCGCTCCTTCTCATAGACGACTATCCACGTGGTGGTTCAGCGACTGGCCGGTCTGGTATCGGAAGGATTGTAGTTTATGAGGGCGGTCTCCGGCTGGAGGACCCTCATCAAGATGTGTGTGTGCCAGCATTGCGACGCGTCTGGGAAGACCGAGACGTTCTGTTTGCCTTCCCTACACGTTCCACTTCTGTGTTACGTACGATGATTCCTCGTGATAGTTGCTCATTTGCGAAAGCGTGTGCCGACCACACGGATTGAACG
>DATEPD010000015.1:0-3735 GCA_035273365.1 Nitrospiraceae bacterium
TAGTACTTGAATTTGCGCTCCGGCAAGGTCCCCTTGCCCAACGCGACGACGAACGGATGGGTGAACTGCGCCCTCCATATCGGTTGGGCCAGCTTCCTCAAATGATTTGAGAAGGACATATGACCTCTTTCTATAAAGTACTTCGTTCGTGAATTGTGAGCGAGACAAGCTAGAGGTGCGCGACTCGCGAAGATGAAACTTCCGACCAGTCTCGCTCTTCTCGCATGTCTCGCGAGTTCCGCGCGAATAACGAGTTCCGTGTCACGGATTTCATTCGTGGGGTATCCAGGGCCTCGGCAACCGATTGATGCCGTCGAGTGCAGCGACTCGATAACATTCTGCTAAGGTCGGGTAGTTGAAGATGGTATCGATGAAGTAATCGATCTTTCCCTGGAAAGCCATGACGGCTTGGCCGATGTGAATGAGCTCAGTGGCCCCTTCTCCGATGGCATGGACGCCCAGGAGCGTGCGGGTGTGGCGATGAAAGAGCAGCTTCACCATACCGGTCTCATCGCCGATGAGCTGTCCGCGGGCGATTTCCCGATAGTGTGCCACGCCGACCCCATAGGGAATCTCTGCCTTGGCCAGTTCTTCCTCGTTCCGCCCCACCGTGGAGATCTCCGGAATGGAATAGATGCCGTAGGGCAGGAGATCTGTGTCGGTGCTGTCGGGATGGTTAAAGGCGTGGCAGGAGGCGTGGCGTCCTTGCTGCATAGATGTGGAGGCCAAGGCGGGAAAGCCGATGACGTCGCCGACGGCATAAATATGGGGGACAGATGTTTGGAAATGTTCGTTCACGGTCACGCGGCCCCGTTGATCCGGCGTGATGCCGATGCCTTCCAGGTTCAAGGGCTTCGTGGCGCCGATGCGGCCGATGGCATACATGAGTGTTGTGGTGGTGATCGGTGGCCGATGTGTCAGCGAGACCGTGATCTGTCCGTCGGGCTCTTTCCGGATCGCAACCACTCCTTCTTCATGGTAGAGCGTGACACCGATGTCCATCATGTGTTGTTGAAGAGCATCGATGATCTGGGCGTCAATAAATTCCAGCAAGCGCGGCCGCTTGTCGATCAAAATAACCGGCACCCCCATCATGGCTAGGATCGACGCGTACTCTGTGCCGATCACGCCGCCGCCGACGATGACCATCGATGGCGGAAGATGTTTGAGCCTGAGGAAACCGTCGGTATCGATGATGGTGTCTTCGTCAAAGGGAATTTCGGCTGGCCGAGCGGGTTCAGTTCCGACGGCGATGACGATGACATGCGCATGATGCTCAATCGACCCACCGGCCTGTTGAACGAGGAGCCAGTGAGGATCGAGGAAGCGGGCTTCTCCATAAATCAGATCAATACCATTGCGCGCCATCTGGTCCTGCACAATCTCAATTTCGTTTTTGATAATGTGGTTGGCGCGAAATGCGAGATCTTCGATCGTGATCGTCTTTTTCAGGCGATAGGTGGCTCCGTAAATGGTGCGTTGACGGAACCCTGCAAGATACAGGACCGCTTCGCGAAGAGATTTACTGGGGATGGTGCCGGTGTTGGTACAGACGCCGCCGACAACTTCTTTGCGCTCGATGATGCCCACTTTTTTGCCGAGCTTGGCGGCCTGGACTGCAGCCTTCTGTCCGGCTGGCCCAGTCCCTATGACGAGAAGATCGTACTGGCCCATCAGGCTTCCTGCCTATAAAGATTGAGGCTGAGGTTAAGGTTAAGCAGTCGCAGGGAACTTGTCCTCAACCTCGACCTCAGCCTTTCTTCTGTCTAGCTTCCGGTGACCAATGACCTGGCCACGGCGAAGGCCTCATCCAGATTCGGCAGCTGGGTCAGTTCGGGAGTGACTTGGAGAAACCGCACGGTGTTGTTCGCGTCGATGACCATAACGGTACGCGCCAAGATATGGGGACCCTTGAGGAAGAGTCCATAGGTCATCCCAAATTCGGCTCCTCGATGGTCCGAAAGGAAGGTTACATTGGTGATATGAGCTTCTCCTGCGAATCGTTTCTGTGCAAAAGGGGTGTCAAGGCTCACAGTCACCAGTTCGACCATTTTGTCGAGGCCTTTGTTCTTCTCGCTCAGATAGTGGGTCTGTTGTTCGCACACTGGGGTGTCGAGCGAGGGAACGACGCTGATAATCCGGACCTTGCCTTTACCCTTTGTGTCGGTAATGGAGATCAGCGATAAGTCGTTCTGTGTCAGGTTCACCTCACGGAGGGGGTCGCCGACTTTTACACCGGTTCCTGAGAGTGCTAGGGGCGTTCCCTTGAAGAGGACTGTATGGCCTTCCCCCGCCACGGCACTGCCGTCAGAGACAGTCATATTCTTATAGCTAAAAGCGGTTCCGCTGGTTGTTCCGCACCCGGTGAACCCGAGCGTCATACACAGTGCGGCCCCAATAATGATCTGATGTGCTGTTTTCATACTACCCTCCTTGGTGAAGCGACGGTGCTATTCTATCAAGAAAACGTTGGTGTGTGCTTGTGTCGTGAGCAAGATGCGATTTCGATACAGGTCTGCTGGATGCCCACGCGAGACAGGCAGAACGAGTGAAACGGGCCAAACAAGATAGGACCTCAAACTGTCCACGCCACGCCTTTCCCGCCTATCTCGCATATCACGCGTCATGGTCAATGTCGCACGGGCTCCTAGCAGGCTACTGGAAAACCATTTTGGCACAGCAGCTCTACGGGGGCCAACACGTTTTGGCCAAGAAGAGAACACACGCGTAGGAGGCTCAAAAAGGATATCCAGCAAAGCAGCAGAAAGCGAAGAGGCAAGGCGTACGCATCGGCACGTTGAGCCTCTGAGTGAAGCGAGAACGCCGTTTGGGCGAAAGCGCGATTCGGCGCGCTGGGGTTTGGTGGGTGAGAAGAGCGACTTTTTCAGCATCCTTCTATGGACGAATATAGGTAATGAGTTCCTCGTTAACCACATCCGGCCGTTCCCACTGCGGGATGTGTCCTGCATTGGGTATTCTGATAAATCGTGACCCCTTGATGGTCTGATGGAGTTCTTCGCCTACGGCGATTGGAAACACCCGATCTTCTTCCCCCCACATTACCAGCGTTGGGTGGGTAATTTCACAGAGGCGTGTCGCAAATCCAGACTCCCATAGCGGAAGGTTTTCTCTGACAGCGAGAATGGGTTTGATGAGTCCAGGGCGTTGACGGTTTCGAATGGATCGCTCAATGACGGCCGGCGTGAGAAGTGTCGGGTCATGGACGATTTCTTTTAAGATTGACTCGGTCATCAGGCCACCGAACAGCATGTTGCCGAATGAGACGAGCCAGGATGGCGCACCGGTTTCTAGGGCCTGCCGGACGGACGGACTGGTGAGTTTCTTCATGACGTGTTGTGGTAAGCCGCCGATCAGGACAAGTTTGGTGACCCGTGTGGGATGGGATAGCGCCATACCGATGGCCAAGCCGGCGCCCATAGAATTGCCGGCTAACGTGGCCTGCGGAATCTTCACGGCGTCCATGAATCCAACAAAGTAGTCCAACATCTGATCCGGTCTGTAGTCGATCTCAGGTTTATCGGACACCCCTGCGCCGGGCAGATCGAGCGTGAGGACGCGGAAGTGCTGCGACAGCGCATGCTGCTGATATTCCCATTGCCACATCGATCCCCCGAAGCCGTGGATCAGGATGACCGGCGGGCCTGTGCCGACATCCAGATACGCGATCCGCTGGTCGTGGACCAGGACGGTGTGAATGGGCATGCGCTCAATGGC
>DATEPD010000016.1:0-5201 GCA_035273365.1 Nitrospiraceae bacterium
CGTCGGCACTTGGTCAATTCGGCGTCGGCGCCAACACTGAAATCCATCTCTGCCCCGTGGCGCCGCGTCCAGCATCATTACTGCGACACTAAATGATCATTTTCTCAACCGCCACCGCCCCACATCTGGTTCTAAAGTGCCAACCCATTGAGCCTTGGCTGTGAAGAAATACTGAGTCAGCAGCTGTAGACGAACTACCTGACCAACTGATAAGTAGGGTGGCTTTTTGAGATTATCGTAAACAAGCAGGCAGTCGGGGGAGGCGTGAAAACGAGACTCACGACTAGCGACTAAGGATAGCGATTGAATCAATGCCAGATTGACCTAGCAAAGACGCTCAATGGGGCCATCGGGCATGAGATTGTGCACAAGAGCTTGGTGGCGGAGCTCAGCGAGCGGGATCGCGCAGAACTTCATGTACACATGAACGGAGCAATCCCGCTTTCGACTATTCAAGACATCTTTGCGGACGAATTAACAGAGCTGCCGCCTGGTTTCCTCGTTGAGCGGGACATGTTGCGACACACACCGTGTCAGTCGTTGGCGTCATACCTGACCCCATGGCAGGTGTTGCGGCTCTTCCCCAAAAAACGCGAGAACCTGGATCGCCTTTCCTTGGCAGTCGTTGCGAGCCTCGCGCAGAACAATGTGCGCTTCGTAGAACTCCGAAGCAGCGTTTTGTACCTTGCCGCTCTGCAAAATTGCTCGCCCACTCAAGCCCTGGAGCGCCTTTTAGAATCCTCCAGAGCTGCATCTAACCGCTTCGGTATGCGTCTCGGTTTGATCCTCACGGTGACACGCGGCGATTACAGCTCGGTAGGCTTGTCCACACTTCTTCAGGCCTACCAAGATCTCGGAGAACCGGGTGATGTGGTGGGGCTTGATCTTGCGGGCGACGAGGAAATTGCGTATCCAGCCGAATTACCGTCGCTATTTCGGAAGGCGAAGGATCGTTTCGGACTCGGGATCACCATCCATGCGGGCGAAACTGGTCGCGTGGACAACGTTCGGGCAGCCGTGGAATTGTTTGGCGCAGATCGTATTGGCCATGGAACAGCGGCTAGCAAGGACCCTCACCTGCTAGATCTTCTGGCAAGGCAGGATATCTGCATCGAAGTATGCCCAATCAGCAACAGGCTCACTGGAGCTGTTCCTGTCGACGAGGCCCATCCTCTGTTGGAGTTTCGGCGTCACCAGGTCCCTTTTGTAATTTGCTCGGACAACCCAGCAATTCATCAGCGAGGCCTAGCAGATGATCATGCGACGGCGATGACCGAGGGACTCTCCGCCAGTGATATTTACGAGCAGTTCGACGTCGCCAAGCGGTACTCATTTATAGAGGGTCTAGATTGAAAATCCGATTCATGTCCGGGAATCAGCACAAGGTCAACGAGGTACAGCGAATTCTTGCCCCTGTCGGAGTGGAAGTCGTGTCGGTGTCGCGGAAAATTGAAGAGCTGCAGACCGAGGATGTCCACAGCTTGGTGCGGGACAAGTTAACTAAGGCATTTGAGGCTATAGGTCGCCCGCTCTTCGTCGAGCACACAGGGCTCTACCTGAGCGGGCTCAATGGGCTTCCTGCAGGCTTGACCCAGATATTCTGGGACAAGCTGGAGGCAGATCGATTCGTTAAGCTTGTAGCGGGTCTCGAAGATGCCGCAGTGACCGCAAAAACGGTGCTCGGGTATTGTGATGGGCGCGAGATCCGCCTGTTCGAAGGCTCCATCGAGGGAACGGTGCCTCTTGTACCGGCCGGTCCGACGGACTTTCAATGGGACTGTGTTTTCGTACCGAACGGGCACACCCAAACTTTTGCTGAGATGGGACCGGCCAAGGACGCTATTTCCATGCGCCGAAAAGCTCTCGACCAGTTCGCCGAATATCTCAAAACTTGTGAGGGCGTAAGATGAACGCTGAGTTGCTACGTGCGCACCGCTCCGGCAAGCTAATGCTTTTTGTAGGCGCTGGGGTGTCTGCCAATCTTAGCCTGCCTACCTGGGGCGAGCTTATCGCACGCATCGCCCAGGACCTGGGCTACGACCCAAAGATCTTCTCCACTTACGGAACACCGCTTGCACTTGCGGAGTACTACAAGAGGAAGAAAGGTACTCTTGGGCCGCTTCGGAGCTGGATGGATCGCGAATGGCACTAGCCCAGTACAGATATCTCCACTTCTGAAATCCATCGTCTGATAACCCTTGGACGATTTTCGCGGATTTACACCACCAACTACGATCGATGGCTGGAAATGGCCCACGACAAGTTCGAGGTGCCATACGACAAGATTGCAAGCGTTGCCGACCTCGTATCTGCCACTGAGGGCCGGCGTCAGATAGTGAAATTCCATGGGGACTTTGATGACGAGACATCAATCGTTCTCGACGAAACCAGTTACTTTCAGCGATTGAATTATGACTCTCCGCTGGACATCAAGCTCAGCAACGATGTCTTGGGGAATTCCGTTCTCTTCATCGGATACAGCATTTCGGATATCAACATTCGACTCCTGTTTTATCGACTGACGGAGATGTGGGGGCGCTCGGTGCTGCCATCTGCCAGGCCAAAGTCCTACGTCTTCACGAATCGACCGAACCCTGTCGCACAGGAGGTATTGGGTCAGTGGGGAATCGAGATGATCGTTTCGGAAGAGGACGATCCAAAGAAAGCGCTCACGGATTTTCTTCAGGAATTGGTGAGCTAAGATGCTCGCTCGGTAGTGATCTCAGGGGTTAACACTTTTCCTAAATGGCTGTGCCGGGCTCGCGGGTGGCAGCTTTGGATCGGATCGCGATGACCAGCCATTGAGACTGATCTCCCTTGTCCTCCCTCAACGTGGAGGACGAGCCATGAACACTATTGCCTCAATTATCTTGAGCGTAGCTGGGAATGCCGAAAAGGCTATCGCAGGTCGGCCAACAGTTGCGTCGTCGTGACGATCCCGGAGAACGCAAAGCTTGATTACCTTGGCCACGATTGGGAGTGCAGCAAGGGATATCAAAAATCCGAAAATCGGTGTTTTCCTGTGCAGGTTCCAGCGAACGCCAGGCTTGACTATCTGGGGCACGATTGGGTATGCAAGACAGGAATTCGAAAAGCTGCGGGCATCTGTTTACAGATGGAAAGATGAGTCACTGGCTGGAACGCGTTCAGGCGATCACCCGATGACTTTGGTTATGCCTGAATGGTGCGTCCTCGGTGGACGAACAGCGTCGCCAGAGCTATGGAATGTGACACAAGTGCTGCTTCCCCATATGCCAATGATCTTAGACTCACAGGCAGTCGATGGCTGCCGAACGTTTCGTTCGCTGGCACCACCAAATAAACAAGAGACAGTTGAATGCCCTACGAATTGGACAATCGCCTTGTAATTGGAGTCGCGTCCAGCGCCGTCTTTGATTTGCGTGAATCGGATGCAGTTTTCAAGAGTCAGGGAGAAGAGGAATACCGCAAGTTTCAAGAGCAGAACCTCAAAAACCCATTGCCCAAAGGCATCGCATATCCGTTCATCAAACGGTTGTTATCCCTGAACGATCTCAGCGCAAATCCATCCGATCCGCTCGTTGAAGTGGTGCTGCTGTCCCGGAACGATCCGGACACTGGACTGCGTGTGATGAAGACCATCGAGCATTACGGGCTTCCTATGACCCGGGCTATTTTCATGCAGGGCAAATCGCCCTATGAGTACATTCCTGCTTTGAACATCGCGCTTTTTCTGTCTGGAAATAAATCGGACGTCGAGTCGGCCATCATGGATGGGCATCCAGCTGGCCAAGTGCTCGATTCGCAATTCAATGACGACGAGGACGACAAAACCCTGCGCATCGCTTTCGACTTTGATGGTGTCCTAGCCGACGATGAGTCCGAGACAGTCATGCAGTCGGATGGTTTGACCGAGTTCCATGCCCATGAAGTGAAAAACGTGATGGAGCCTCATCATCCCGGTCCGTTGAAAGAATTCATGGTGCGCATGTCGAAAATTCAGTCTGTGGAGGAGGAGCACAAGAAACTGAACCCTGACTATCAGAACCGGATCCGCGTCTCGATCGTCACAGCGCGTAATGCACCGTCACACGAGCGCGCGATGAATACACTCAGGAGCTGGGGCGTGATGGCAAACGATGCTTTTTTTCTCGGAGGCATCGAAAAAGGCAGGGTGCTCGGAATACTCAAACCGCACATATTTTTCGATGACCAGTCAGGACATCTGAAGTCTGCAAGCGCCGTTGCTCCGTCCGTGCACATTCCGTTCGGTATCACCAACCAACGGGCGATAGATACTCCGCTGGGGATTGATGTGCAGGAAGAGCCGGTTGCTGCAAACGTCTGACATCCTGGGGAGGCTAGACGCAAGACGATCTAATTTACGCAATTTAATTGCTTTTTAATGGAAACTATCGATATGACTGTCAAACCCAACATCGGTGTTCATGCAGGTACAGCGAACAACCAACTGACGTTCACGGACGCGTTCAATCGTGTCGGCGCCGCACCAGAAACACCCTACATCACTACTGGAAATGGTACAGCGTTCACTGCGCAAGCACGTCTCACTCGGCGGGGAGCCCGGGTAGGAGAGCCGGTCATTGTGTTTTATTCGAATGGGGTTGAAAAAGCCCGAGCGTATGCCTGCTGCTGGGGGCGGCAGACCAACTGCAATAAAACCCATATCAATACTTATACGGCGGCGCTTTAGCAGCATTTATGGCTGGGATCGGGTAGGTGAATTCGCTGGACAGAAGTGAAGTGCAGCGCATGATTTCTTCAGCCAATCACTTTCTGTGCAGCATTGTCGCTATCTGAGCAACCAGCGCCATTATCTCGCCGAGTTCTGCAGCCCCCGATTGGGCGTCCGTCGATTGATCCCGACCTGATGATCCGCGTGCAGATCGTGGGTTTTTCAAGCTCCTGAAACGGCTTATATGAAACGGACATCGATCCACCGCAGTGTTTGGTCGATTTTATACGTCCAAGGTCAGAAACGGATTGTCCGTTGGTAGCTCACTTGAAATGGTTTTAGCATCGCTTAGTAAGTAGCCATTTAGTGTGCCGGCTTTGCGTGGACCTCTCACCTTGCAAGTCCAGATGTTGTGACTATTGGGGCGTTTCAGATGGATGCCCAATTTTTCAAAACGGTGTTGAACGCGCCGCCACGCATCAGTCGTGTCAGCGCCATCATTGTACTCTGGGTGCTCCGCAGTGTA
>DATEPD010000017.1:0-3432 GCA_035273365.1 Nitrospiraceae bacterium
CTGCGGGTACTGTAATCTGCCACTCAATGTCGGCCGGTATGAAATGTCGAGGGAAGAGATCCGTGGTGTCTTTTCCGGTCTCTATCACGACGGTGTGCGGTTCGTACTGGTGCAGGGAGGTGAGCCATTGTTGCGGCGCGATTTGCCGGAGATTCTCGAAGACCTCTCAGCAATTGGCTTGCATCTCACACTGATTACGAACGGCACGAAGGTCTCCGCGCAGCTTGTCGAACGACTGGGTCGGCTGCCGCTGGCCATCTCGGTGAGCCTGGACACGTTGGATCGAGTGATGTATCAGCACATTCGCGGCGCCGATCAGCTGGCGCAGGTTTTAGAGGGGATCGCCCTCTTGAAAGACTTTCCTCAACTTAAATTCCTCACCTGTATTGTGAGCGATGTCAATCGAGCGGAGGTGCCGGCGGTCGTCCGATTCGCACGAGGGCAAGGGTTTCTGCCGGTAGTGGGCGCCTATCATTGGAACGTCGGAACCTACGGCAGACCGGATGAGCAACTCATGTACGAGCAAGCGAGTGCAGCCGCCGTGTTCACCGGGCTACTCGACGACGAACTGATTCCCCCTGGGTACCTTCGAAAATTTGTCCAAGACAATGTGAGCTGGTTGTGTGGACAAAAACTAGAACCGTGCGATGCGGGACGGTACAGTATTGCCATCGATGCATCGGGGAACGTGTCGCCTTGCCTGGCATTCCCGTCCGTGGGAAACCTGCTCGAATCGTCGCTGAGGGAAATCCTAAAGCGGTTCGACCGAGCGGCCATCAACACCTGTTCCGATCACTCGTCGTGCAACAGGCTCGACGGCCGGATCGTCGGAACAATGCTGCGCCACCCAATCATCGCGTTGCGTACGGCGCGGTCATTCACCTCGCGAAGACCTCGCTCATGAGTCGCTGGATCGGTGCAATTCTCCTTCTCGTTATCTTGGCCGGCTGTTCAAACACGCCTAGAACATTCCAGCCGGCCGACCCCATCGCTCCGGATCGGGTGTCTCACCAGGCCTGGGACCGGATCGTCCGAGCTCACGTTCGAGATGGACAAGTGGATTATCCAGCCATACAGGCCGACGGGAGACTCGATGGCTACCTGAGCGAACTCAATCGGATCGATCCGACGAGGTTGGCGAGACGCCAAGATCAACTGGCGTTCTGGATCAATGCCTACAACGCCTTTGCGGTCAAAGGCATCCTGGACCACTACTCGCCGAGGACGCTCTGGGGCCGCTATCGCTATTTCATCGGCCGGGAGTATGGTGTCGGCGGCACGACGATCAATCTGTACGATCTTGAACGGGAGGTGCTCATCGAACAGTTTCATGAGCCGCTGATTCATTTTGCCATCGTCTGCGCATCGACATCCTGTCCGAAGCTGCAGCCCTGGGCCTATGAGCCTGATCAATTAGGTCGCCAGCTGGTCCAAGTTGCGAAGGCCTTCATCAACGATCCCACCCGCAATCGGTTCGATCGAACGCAGAAAGTGGCCTCGCTGTCGATGATCTTTCACTGGTTCGAGTCGGATTTCGCCGACGCGGCCGGATCAGTGTTGGCATATATCGCTCACTACGTCGACGATTCCGACTTAGCGAACGAACTCACCCAGGGGAACTACCGCATCGAGTATCTCGAGTATGACTGGAGCGTGAACGGCATTGCGCCAAAAGGGATGGCTCATGCTGGTGCATCATGATGAGAAAGTGCCAATTGCACGTCTGCTGACCTTTCTTGAGTATGGCGAGCGGTTGGCGAACGAATGTGCAAGGGTACAAGCGACGTTGGCGCCAGATCCCGGATCTCGGCGCTTTCTCCTCAGGCAGGCCCGTCAGGAGGCTGCACATGCGCTGGTCTTTCAAGGGGCCATTGCCTGGCTGGCGCCGAGGCATCTCGGCGATGCGCCGTTTCTGACTGCGCTTGAAGAATATCGTGCGATCCTCGACGAGGCATTGGCCCGGAACGATCTCCTCGAAACATTTCTAGCTGAACAGGTGATCCTCGAAGGATTGGGTGAAGCGATCCTGACGCGCATCGAAGAAGGATTGGTGAAACGCGCTGCACCGTTCGGTCGCCTGCGACGAATGTTGCTCCAGCAAGAAGAGGCCCACCATGGATTCGGCCGACGCATGCTCGAACGGGCGATGGGTGACGGCCGGATCGACGTGGAGACGTTACGCCGCAGCGCGAAGAACTATCTCGCGCTGACGGACGAGATGGTCCTGGCTCTGAGCGATCTGTTCGAATCGATCGCCGAAGATCCCCAGGCCTGGGCCAAGGATGCGCGGAAATTTCTTCCCGAGTGGCTGGTCGAAACGAGCGTACAGGGCTCATGACAGATCACGCGTAGCAGGAGAAGGAATAGTGGTCTCAGTCGTCATCCCGGCCTACAACGAAGAGAAGGCGCTTCCGCACACGTTGCGCGAACTGCTCTGCCAGTGCGGCGATCACGAAATCATCGTCGTGGATGGCGACAGCACCGATCGCACTCGCGCCATTGTTGAATCATTTGGATTCATCGACAGCCCGAGCAACCCCCGTCGTGTGGCAGGCCAGTCACGAGACACGCGCCATGTTTCACGTTTCACGTTTCGTGCTCCCAAAGGACGCGCCTCGCAGATGAATGCCGGGGCAAAAGAGGCCATAGGCGACTGGCTCCTCTTTCTCCATGCCGATACGGTCTTGCCGAGCGGTGCGATTCAGCGACTGAACGAGATGGAAGCCGACCACTCGATCCAAGCCGGAGGGTTTATGCACCAATTCTCTGGCGACGATTGGCGGCTCAAGCTCATCTCGTTTCTGGACAACTTCCGCTGTACCCGTAGCCGAATCATTTACGGCGACCAGGCGCTCTTTGTCCGTCGTGCACTGTTCGAACAACTCGGCGGGTTTCCCAATCGGCCTATCCTCGAAGATGTGGCGTTTTGCGAGCGGCTCATAAGTGTGACCATGCCGCGCCTGCTCTCTCCTCCCGTCATAACCGACGCCAGAAAGTTTCTGAAGATGGGGGTTTGGCGCAGCTTTCTCCGCGTGCTCCTCATCATCCTCCACGTGGAGTTCCGCTTGCCGGTGCTGCCCCGCGCCTTCTTCCGGGACGTGCGCTAGTCAGGCATTTCTCTGCTTGAGTTCTAACTCCAACGGCAACCCCTAGTCCAATCCGCATAATCGTGGCCGGTGGTCTCTATTCAGAATTAGAAAGCCGGTGATGTCGCATCGAGGCCAATCACTAGGGTGGGTAAATCAGCTCTTGGGTCTAGTTTCGTAGAATTGGCTCTTGACTAGGGTTTTCCCTAGCTCGCTCACAGCGCTATTATGCTATTAGGTAGCGCATTCAAATCCCATTCATTACACCTTACACCGGAAGTTCCGCACCATGATGCCCATTCAATCCGGTTGGGAGAGGGTTGTGCTGTGTCAAGATACCGAAAAA
>DATEPD010000018.1:0-6099 GCA_035273365.1 Nitrospiraceae bacterium
GCCATTGAAGAGCAGAGAAATCGCGCGCGCAAAACCGGCGGGTTTGAACAGGAAACGGCTCGGCCTACGGTTGCGGAACTCACAGGACGTTTCGCGGCGACGAAGTTTATCGGCTACGATCGCCTGGAGAACGAGAGTCTCGTGCAGGCGATTTTGAAAGGCGACCGGTTGGTCAAAGAAGCTGTGGAAGGCGATGAGGTTGAAGTCGTCCTGGATGTCACGCCGTTCTATGCGGAAGGCGGTGGGCAGGTCGGCGACCAGGGAGTTCTGACGGGCCATGATGGGCGGGTCGAGATCAAGGAAACCACGAGGCCGGTGCCGACCTTAATTCTGCACAAAGGGACCGTCACGAAGGGGCGGATTCGCGAGGGCGAGGCGTTGCGTATGACCGTCAATACCACAACGCGGCAGGACGCTCAGCGAAACCATACGGCGACCCACTTGGTCCATGCCGCGTTGCGCGATTTGTTGGGCCCTCACGTGAAACAGTATGGGTCGCTGGTCGCGCCCAATCGCTTACGATTCGACTTTGCCCATTTCAGACCGCTGTCCTCCCGGGATATCGATGAGATTGAAACAGTCGTGAACGACGAAGTACGGAAGAACGAGCGGGTCGCGACCGAGGTGATGAGCATTCAGGATGCGGTAGCCAAGGGGGCATTGGCCTTCTTCGGTGATAAATATGGCGAGCAAGTGCGGGTGGTGACCGTCGAGTCTTTCAGCAAGGAACTCTGCGGTGGAACGCATTGTCAACGGACAGGAGACATCGGCCTATTCAGGATCGTGTCGGAGACCGGCGTCGCGGCCGGTGTGCGCCGTCTCGAAGCGCAGACCGGTAGCGGGGCGCTTGTTCACATGAAGAAGCTTGAAACGGACATACGAGATCTCTCGGACCTGCTCAAGGTCGGCCAGTCCGAGTTGGTGGCCAAAACACGCAAGGTCATCACACAACTCAAGGACAAAGAACGTGAACTGGAAGAGCTGAAATTGAAAATGGCCAGCGGATCTGCTGTCGAGGCTACGGCGAAAACGATAGCAGGGATCCAGGTCCATGTGCAGCGGACTGATGGCCTGGATGTGAACGGTATGCGGGCGTTGGCTGATCAGTTGCGGGATAAGTTGAAGAGTGGTGTCGTGGCCCTCGGCGCCGCCAATGATGGCAAAGTCTCGCTACTGGTTGTCGTCACGAAGGATCTGATTGCCAGGCTGAAGGCGGGTGAGCTTATTAAGGAGATGGCCTTGGAGGTCGGTGGTACCGGAGGCGGCAGACCTGAAATGGCGCAGGCCGGAGGGAAGGACCCGGCTAAGCTGGATGCGGCGTTGGAAAAGGTCTTTGGACTAGTCGAACGTATATTAGAGCGGTACACTAATGGAGGGTAAACGAATTCTCGCGCTGGATTATGGGACCAAGCGGATCGGGGTTGCCCTAAGCGATGAACTGGGATGGACGGCCCAACCTCTTGAGACACTCAATCGGCGTACGCTAGAGCGGGACATCACCCATATTGCCTCTCTCGTCACGACGCATGAGGTCGGGCAAGTCTTGTTGGGCTTCCCCCTTCAATTGGATGGCCGCGAGGGTCCGGCGATCCAGGCTATGCGCGAGTTCCACGCTCGGTTGGAAGAGGGGGTGACCGTTCCCGTTATTTTGTGGGACGAACGACTGACGACGAAGGCGGCGGAAGACCTGTTGATCGCGGCCGATGTCAGCCGGAAAAAGCGGAA
The DNA here is from genome assembly GCA_035273365.1 of Nitrospiraceae bacterium. Classification (GTDB taxonomy): domain Bacteria; phylum Nitrospirota; class Nitrospiria; order Nitrospirales; family Nitrospiraceae; genus Palsa-1315. Next base: position 1,726 of record DATEPD010000018.1, read on the forward strand.
GGGTGTGGTGGATCGCATCGCCGCTTCGATTCTGCTTCAGAGTTATCTGGCGAGCCTTGAACCGGTTTTGAAGAAGGAGCCGGAATCATGGGCGGATGTGTATGAGGACAGGGGTACGGTAGAGCCACCTCATGAGACTACGGATCATTCTCGGATGTCTGCTGGTCGTGGTCGTCGCACTCGGCGCCGCCGCATATCTGGCGATTCGCTGGGCTGAAGGCCCGGTCATTCCCGCAGAAGCACACCCTCCCTCAAAAGTCGTCGTCATCCTTGACGGCTCGACGTTTCAACATGTCGCGACGCTGCTAGAGCGTGAACAATTGATTAAGAGCAGCGTGGCCTTTGTCCTGTTTGGGAAATTTCAATCTGCCGACCGGAAAGTTCATGCGGGTGAATACGAACTGAATCCCAGCATGACTCCGGCGGAGATACTTTCAAAGCTGATCAACGGCCAAGTATTGCTTCATTCGTTGACGATTCCCGAAGGGCTTACCATCACTCAAATCGCCGATGTCGCTTCGCAACAGGGCCTTACGGATTCCGAGGAGTTTATCCGGCTTACGAAAGATCGAGAGTTCATCGTGTCACTTGGGATCAAGGCCGAGACGCTGGAAGGGTACCTCTATCCCAACACTTATAAATTTCCTCGCCCCATCAAGGCGCGAGAGGTGTTGGTGGCGATGGTCGAGCAGCTTAAGCAGGAACTTGGACCGGATCTCCTCGCTCGGATGCAGGAACTCAAGATGACGATGCATGAAGTGCTGACACTCGCCTCGGTCATTGAAAAGGAGACGGGGTCTGGCGGCGAACGGCCGGAGATTTCCGCGGTGTTTCACAATCGGCTCAAGAAGCACATTCCGTTACAGAGCGATCCAACCGTTATTTATGGCCTGCCGGCATTCGATGGAAATTTGCACAAGAAAGACTTGTCCAGCCCCAGTCCCTACAATACCTATCGCGTACAGGGGCTGCCGCCTGGACCGATCGCCAACCCAGGCATTCAGGCCATTCGCGCGACGCTCTATCCGTCTGATTCGCGCTCGTTGTATTTTGTCTCCCGGAACGATGGAACGCATGAGTTCTCTGCGACGTTGATCGAGCACAATAAGGCAGTGGAGAAATATCAGAAGCGGCCCTTTCGCCGTGGAAACCATTCCCAGACGTCCGTCGTCCCCAGGGACAGGGCTCTTGCCCAGACAGAAGGAGTTTCATGAATGATGTCTGAATGGAACGTACCGGATCTCATCGACCATACAGTGCTTCGGCCGGAGGCGACGAAGTTCGACGTCCTGCGATTATGTCAGGAAGCGAAGGCGCATGGGTTCACCGTGATTTTCGTCCCGCCTTGTTATGTGGATGAAGCGGTGGCAGCTGTCGCGGGCACGGCGATTCGCGTCGGCATCCCAATTGGGTTCCCCCTGGGCGGTCACACAACGAGGACCAAAGTCGCCGAAGCCGTTGAAGCGGTCGCGCGCGGTGCGCAGGTGCTGGATATGGTCATGAATGTAAGCCGGTTAAAGTCAGGAGATTGTGAGTATGTGCGAAGGGACATTGCTGAAGTGGTGCACGCGACATCGGGCGTTGAACACAAAGTCATACTCGAAACCTGTTACCTGACACAGCAAGAAAAACGTACTGCCTGTCAGTTGGTCGTGGAGGCGGGGGCCGACTATGTGAAGACGTCAACAGGGTTTGGTGCCGCCGGTGCGACGGTCGAGGATGTGAGACTGATGAAAGTGGCTGTGGCCGGTCGGGTGAAGGTGAAGGCTTCAGGAGGCATCAGAGATTGGAAGACCGCGCGTGCCATGCTGGAGGCCGGTGCGGATCGGATCGGCACCAGCGCGAGTCTCGCGATTGTGGCTGAGTGGCAATTGCAGCGATAACCTCACCACCCGTGAAGGTTATCTCATGATTCGCGCGAGACTCGCGAGATTGGCGGGATTTGAGGTTCTGGGTTCTGAGTTCTGAGTTTTTGGAACTGGAACCTTGAACCTCGAAGTCTCCCCTGTCGCTCTTGTCGGTCATTTGAAACTCAGAACCCAGAACCCAGAACTCAGCACCGGCTTCACCCCAACTGTCCAGCTGACCCCCTTATTCTGCCCGTCTCGCTTCTGGTATAGTGCGTCCATGATTAATCGTATCATTGTTCTGGTTATCGATGGACTCGGCGTCGGGGCTCTGCCTGATGCGGCCGAATACGGCGATGCCGAATCCCATACCTTGTCGCATTTAGCCGACGCGGTCGGGGGACTCAGCCTCCCCACGCTGGAGGCGCTTGGGCTTGGCCACATCACGGAGATCAAAGGTGTCCGGACCATGTGGCAGCCGCAAGGATGCTTCGGTCGTCTAGGATTTCTCTCGAAGGGGGTGGACTCCATGGTCGGCTATTGGGAAATGGCTGGCCATCTGACGGATGCGGCCGGGCCTCTGTATCCCAGCGGATTTCCTCCTGACATGATTGCGGTCATTGAGCAGGCGTTTGGCCGCAAGGTGATCGGAAATCGCCGCGCCTCAGGAACAGCCATGTTGCGCCAGTGTGAGGCCGAACATCTGTCGTCGGGCGCGCTGATCGTCTGGACGGATGGACGACGAACCTGCCATGTGGCGGTGCATGAGAGCGCGATGCGTCGGGACGAATTCTTTCAGCGCTGCCGGGACGCGAGAAAATTACTCAAGGACCCTTGGGGAATTTGGCGTGTGTCAGCCCATCCTCTCTTGGGTGAGGCCGATGCGGTGCAGTTCAGTCCGCAACCTCGTGAGTTTGTGCTTGAACCTCCCGGGCCGACCATATTCGATGTGCTCAGTCGTGCGAGTCAGATTCTGGTTGGGGTGGGAAACGTCAGCGATCTCTTCAGCGGTCGTGGGCTCACGAGTTCCCTTCCGGTTGGCCACTGGACAGGACTATTGACTGAGGTCACGAAGATGTTCAGAAAGGTTCCACGCGGACTAATTGTTGTCGGGCTTGATGTCCTGGAATCGGAGGCGGCACAGTCAGCTACGGCTCTCCAAGATTTTGATCGACGGCTTCCCGGGTTGCTGGAGCAACTTCGTCCAGGCGACCTGCTTGTTCTGACGGGCAATCATGGACGGGATATGATGAAGGCGGATCAGGTCCCGACCAGGGAATATGTTCCTCTCTTGGCCACTGGGCCGAAGTTAGCACAAGGAGTTCATCTTGGCATCAGAGGTTCGGCTGCCGATCTTGGACATACCATCGTAGAAGCCCTGCAAGGGGATCAATTTCCTGTGGGTGAGAGTTTTCTCGATGCGCTCCGCGCAGGGTGATGGATGTCGCTTCGCACATCGTACGAATCCCGTCTCGCAGAACTGCATATCGAGTTGCCCTCCCCACCGCAACCGCTGGCGACATACGTTCCGGCTGTCCAAGCCGGAGGTCTCTTGTTTTTGTCCGGCGTCCTCCCCATGCGAGACGGACAGTTGGCGTTTTCTGGTAAACTCGGACGTAATCTGACGGTCGAGCAGGGGATGGAGTCGGCCAGACTCGCGCTTCTGAATGCACTCGCGATTGCCCAGCAAGAACTTGGGACATTGGACCGAATCACGCGCGTCGTGAAGCTCGTCGGGCACGTGGCGTCGGCGGAAGGTTTTGTGCAGCAGCCCCAAGTTCTCAACGGGGCTTCCGACCTACTGGTTCAGATCTTTGGAGAATCCGGTCGCCATGCACGTGTGGCGGTGGGGGCTGCGGAGTTGCCTCGTGGGGCTCCCGTCGAAATTGAAGTGATCTTCTCCGTCTCCTGACGGATCTACCTGGTTTGTGTGGTGTTTATTTAATCAGTTGGTATGGTTCGAAGAACGAAAAAAAACCAGAGAAATCAGACGAACCGAAGAAACCAGGCAAACGAGAGAGACCCGATGAACCAATTCATGAATGCGTTTGTAACCGGAGTGAGTGTCATGGTCTTGTGGGCCGGCCTGAGCGCAGACGTGTTTGCAGCCGCTCCGTCTGTGCTCGAGCTACATCCGTCAACGTCGGTTCCTGGCGCCACTTTGTCTATCGGCGGGAAAGGGTTCGGCGCATTTCGATCCGTGCAAGTCAATCGCGTGACTGTCGGTGGGGTCCCGGCGTTGATTCAGCGATGGGAATCCGACTTGATCGAAGTGAAGGTTCCTTCCAAGGCTCAATCCGGTCTAGTTGAAGTCATGGCCGGGAAGAAGAAAATGGTTGCCGGGACGTTGACGGTAGTACATCCGGCCATTACGACCGTGACGCCGGAAGAGATCGAACCAGGTCATACGGTGCAGGTTGCCGGCGTGCATTTCGGTGTCACGGCCGGTCCTCGCGATCCCAATACGATGTTCGGAGTCAACGATGTGATGATCGGAGGCGTGATCGTCAGGCCGCGCCGGTGGAAA
>DATEPD010000019.1:0-8785 GCA_035273365.1 Nitrospiraceae bacterium
TCATGGGTTTCTTCGGCGATGGTGGAACAGGCATCGAAGCCAATGAAGGCCCAGCCCGCGATGGCAAGCGCCGCTAGAAATGCGGCCGTCTTGTTGGGTGCGGTGCCTGTGCCCAGATGCTGGAACAATTCGGAAAAAGGATGTTCTCGAAAAAAGAAAAACAGCAACAGCGCTACGCCGACCGATCCGATCACCTCCGCATAGACGCCCAGGGTAATCACGAGTTTGAAGATATTGACGTGAGCCAGGTTCAGCCACGTACAGAGGAGGAGAAACACTGCGCCCCATAGCACCATCATGATGCCACTGCCGCCCGTCGATCCTAAGAATGTGGCGAGCCAGATGCCGCCGGTATAGGCGGTTGTCGTCAGCATCGCGATAGTGGAGCTGACATAGATGACTCCTGCATATTCACCGGCGGCGGCCCCTCCGAGCTGCCGTGCCCACTTGTAGGCACCCCCTGCAATTGGAAACTGCGAGGACAACTCAGCGTACACAATCGCCACCAGCATTTGCAGGATCAGGCATATGGCCAGTGCGGCAAACCAGCCGCCGCCTGTTACCACAGTTTGCACGCCGATGATGGCATAGAGCCCCACGACTGGCGACACGACGGCAAAGCCGAGCGTAAAGCTATTCCAGAGACTCAGGCTGCGGTGAAGTTTCTCGGGAGTACTCGTAGCGGTAGCAGAAAGTCCCGTATCCGGACTGTCTTTGATTAGCATGACAGTCCTCGCTGACTTGGCAGCAGATCAGACTGATCCGGTATGGAATTGAAATGCATGGCGACGTCTCCTTGCGAGCGGGTTAAATTCCAAGAAGGCCATGTACCACCAGTACATGATCTCCCGGGCTTTTATCCCTCCGTGGAGCCTCGCCATGCGAGACCGGAAACTCTTGGACCAGACACTGCCTATAAAGGCAATCGGAACCCTAGTTTCGCCTTCGATGTGATTATATGACCTTGCGACGGAAAAGTCACGAACATCCTCTACACGGCAGAATGAAGGCAGCATAAAAGGCCGGAGAGGTTTGAAACATGCACGTGGAAAAGAGACGAGAGAGAAAATCTATTGAATGCCTGCCTGGCGTTGAAGCCAGCGCACATACTTCACAATCTGATCGACATCCCCGGAAGTTACAGCTTCGATCTTCGGCATATTGCCGAATTGCCAATGATGCGCCTTGACCCCTTCGGACGCAGCCCGCAGGAAGGCCGGATCTCCGTGATGGTTCGGCTCATAGATCTTATGGACTAACGGAGGTCCGTGGTCGGTTCCTGCCGCTTGTTTCCCATGACAGGCCGCGCAGTTTGTATTGAATATGGTTTCGCCCACTTGGAATTCTGTCGGTACAGGGCTGCTTCCGACCGCTTGTTGTATGGGTTGCGAGGAGTCGCAGGCCGCAAGGAGACCTAGACCCAGCAACCACACTCCGATCTGAAGTCGTGATGTCATCGGGATCGTCATGGATTCATTGGTCCAAGCCATTGTTCAGGTTGTCAGGGTATCGCATAAGCGATGGGATCTACAACCCCAGCCTTCGCGAATCCCTCCCGCCGAATGATGCAACTATCGCATCGCCCACAAGCTTGATCTCCCGCCGGATCATAACAACTATGGGTCAAATGAAACGGGGCGTGCAGTTCGAGCCCTCGCCGGATGATTTCGGCTTTTGTCAGCTTCAACAAAGGGGCTTTGACTTGGAAGGGGTTCCCTTCTGTGCCAGCTCTTGTGCCTTCCTTCACCGCCGCTTCAAAGGCGCCAATGAATTCAGGCCGGCAGTCTGGATAGCCGGAATAATCCACTACGTTCGCGCCAAAATAGATGAACGTTGCTCCTACGACTTCCGCATATGCTGCCGCAATCGAGAGAAAAATGAGATTCCGTCCTGGTACATAGGTGATAGGAATGCTCCGGCTCCGTTCGTTGCCTTCCCGATCTTTGGGCACGGCCTCCGGGCCGGTGAGTGCCGACCCGCCAATGGCGCGAAGATCCAGATCCATTACCAAATGATTTGTCACGCCCAAGGCAGCTGCGACCTGCCGAGCCCGCTCTACTTCCATGGCATGGCGTTGTCCGTAGGCAATCGTGAGGAAGAAGAGCTCGTATCCCTCCTGCTTGGCCATTGTTGCCGTGACGGTGGAATCCAGCCCTCCACTCGCCAAGACGACCGCTCGAGGATTCCTTGGCTTCATCACACCCACTCCCACATATGACGTAGGGTACCAATCGTTGCCATAGAACGCGAGCGATGCCAACGAAGGAAGAGTCGAAACAATGATTGATTGGATGCGGACTATGCGATGGAGAGACAGTGCCGATTGCGCGAAGACATGCCTAATCGCGATCTTCTTCTCGCTCGATTCTTTCCAGCAGCTCTTCTTTCGACTGACATTCGACGCAGAGCTTCGCAAACGGGACAGCTTCCAATCTCCGCTCACTGATCTCTACGCCACACTCTGCGCAGATACCATAGGTGCCTTCGGAGAGCCTTGTTAGCGCTTCATCGATGGCCTGTCGGCGTCGATTGCGCATTTCCATCAAGGAAATGCCCAGCTCGCGGTCAAGATCCATAAGGGCTTGATCGCCGACGTCTCGTGCAGATTCAAGCCGTCGCTGTTTATCTTCAATGAGGGATTGTCCGAGACTTCCCTCAATCTCTTTGATAATTTCCTGGCGCTTCCGCATCAACATCTGATGAAGGACTTGGCGGCGGCGTTCCCGGTCTTCGCGTTCCTTCGCCGACTCCTTTGGCTTGGCAGCTAGGGGAGAGACGGCCATACTGATAGGTTTCTCGACGATCACGGCTGGAGCGCGTTTTGGTTTGCTCGTTGGTTTTGCGAGCGTCGCCCGCACCTTGGCCTTCGCCACCGGTTTCTTCTTGGCGGGGGTTTTAGTTGCCATGACAGATCCTATTCCTTGGGTGAACGTCGAAGAGCCGGAAAAGTCCGGCATTCATAGCATGCTGCCATGATCATTGACAAGGGGTTGCAAGGAAGAGGCTGAGGGCCGTTACGGATAGAGGATTGTCGAATGGATGGGGTGGCCGATCAGTTTCTCTCGACCCTTAAGGCTCTGGAGTTCCACGAGAAAGTCGAGTCCAGCGATCTCGCCTCCCAACTGCCGAACGAGAGAAACCGTCGCGGCTGCCGTGCCCCCTGTGGCCAGTAAGTCGTCCACTATCAGCACCCGTTCTCCCATTGCAATCGCATCGCGGTGAATCGCAAGGGAATTCGAACCGTATTCGAGGCTGTATTTGACTTCAAAACTATCGGCGGGCAACTTGCCGGGCTTCCGGACTGGAACAAACCCGGCGTTCAACCGGTTCGCCAGCATCCCCCCGAAAATGAACCCGCGCGATTCAATGCCGATGACTTTGGCGATCCGCTGTCCCTGATAGTAGGCGGTTAATTCATCGGCAATCGACGCCAAGACGCGAGCGTCCTTGAGCAGCGTGGTAATATCGTAGAAGAGAATACCGGGCTTGGGGAAGTCGGGGACTTCGCGAATGAGGGCGCGATAATTGGCGGCGGTCATTGATTAGAGCAAGTCGGCTTGTGTCATGGTCCTGCGTTCAATGGTATGGCGCAATCGCGCCAAGGCGGCCATTTCAATCTGCCGGACCCGCTCACGAGTCAGCCCCATTTCTCGGCCGATTTCTTCTAACGTCTTGGCCTCACTACCATCGAGCCCAAACCGCGACATGATAACGATTTGCTCCTTCTCTGGCAACTCCTGCACCCATTCCATCATCTCCGCCCGACGCATCACGCCCTCGGCCGTATCCGCAGGCGAAGCACACGAAGGGTCTTCAATGACATCGCGCAAAAATGTATCTCCGCCCTCATTAATCGGACTGTCCAGTGAACAAGTCGTACGGACCACTTGCTTGAGATCCAACACCGTTTCGTCCGTTGTCTTCATCCGTGCCGCCACTTCCGACACGGTCGGTTCTCGTCCGAGCTCTTGAACGAGCTGCTCTGCCTTGGCGAGGTAACGATTCAGCCGTTCCACCACATGCACCGGCAACCGAACGAGCTTTCCCTGATTGATAATCGCACGTTCGATGTACTGCCGAATCCACCAAGACGCATAGGTACTGAAGCGAAACCCCCGTTTATAGTTGAACTTTTCGACGGCCTTGATGAGCCCAAGATTGCCCTCTTCGATAACATCGGAAAAGGGGAACCCTCGGTGCATATACCGCTTACCGATACTGATGACCAGCCGGAGGTTCGATTCGATCATCTCTTGACGTGCCTGCTCGTCCCCTGCCATGACCCGCTTGCCAAGCTGCTGCTCTTGTTTAAACGTCAGCAAGGTCGAATGACGGATCTCACGCAAGTAGCACTTGAGCGTGTCTAATCCTTCCGAGCGACGACTCGGCTTTTCCTCTCCGACAAGGGACTCGTCCACTCCCGGCGATGCAGCCGTGTCCTCGTCGTCGTGATCGATGCCGTGCCGACGCGCCTCGCCCAGATCGCGTAACTCCTCGCCTCCTCGCGCCATACGTTCCGTCTCTCCTAACACGATGCTGAAAAAGTGTCTCTTCTCACCCGCCCAACCCCGGCGAGTGCTTCACCCGCCCTGAGTTTGCCAAGACAGCCTCTTTGCTCGGGGACGCCTTTTCCCATGCGGCATTCTCGCGTCGCTCAGAGGCTCCACGTACCGAACAGAGCCTCTCGGATATTGGAACTACTCGACGGGATTTTCCATTCGCCAAGGTCCATCCAAATGGCGAGCGGCCCACACAAAGTGCGGTTTGTACCTCCTCGCCTCTTCGCTCACTCCGGCCTTGCCTGCGGAACAGCGCGTCTTGCGCGCTGGGATTGGGCGGGTCAGAAGTCTGCTTTTTTGAGCATTCTGCAAACCAGTTCACTCAGTACCACACTTGAAAATCTGAAAACCGCCCCGTAGCCGGACTCCACTCAACATCAATGGCTGCTACTCGCGATGCAGGAGGCCCAGTCTTTGCGGCTTCGATCAGGACCAAGATCTGGTCTTTGGGGCCCTCAACGTCAAGCTCGACCCGGCCGTCATCGAGGTTCCTGACACCTCCGTAGAGTCCCCGTTGCGTTGCGATGCGAGCCGCAAACGCTCGATACCCGACTCCTTGGACCTTCCCCTTCACAAACAGTCTCGCTCGGAGAGTTGTCGCTTTAATCGGTTCGGCCATACACTTAAACAAAACAACGGTGACTGTCTAACGAAGGGATATTCTCACACCTCCGCAGAGGCGTCACGCGTTTTGCGATTCCTCGCGGGATAATTCGCACAACGGTTTCGGTATGAAAAAATGGAATTGCTGGAGAAAATTCGGTGTGTGCAGGCATGGCACAACGAATCCACATTTGTGCCCGTGGGTCTTTCGAGTAATTGTTTGAGCGAGTGTTCCAGACCGCACTATGTGCGCAGCGGAATCTGAGACGACACTCCTTGGATGATTGTCCTGTGGACTGACCCGCATGAGGATAGGCGGGTCCTAGACTGTTTGAGAGAAACCCAAGATAATTTGATGTCTTGTATGAGTCTGCATCTAGCCGTAGGAAAGATTTCTGGCAGTGGTATTCCCTCGGCTCAATAGAAGAATTAGGAATTGGGTCGAGCAAGCTTTGTGTGGTCGGGGCGAGAGGATTCGAACCTCCGACCCCTGCGTCCCGAACGCAGTGCGCTACCGGGCTGCGCTACGCCCCGACAAAATCAGCAGAATCACAACGGGAGCGACGATTGTCTTATATCAACGGGTCGAAACGCAAGCCATGGGCATCGGCGACGGCTTGGCAAGTAACGTTCCCACCCATCACGTTGACGCCGAACGCTAGCCCAGGATCCAGGCGAATCGCTTGAATAACCCCTTCAGTGGCCAATCGAAGCAAGTAGGGCAATGTGACATTGGCGAGTGCCTGGGTTGAAGTTCTAGGCACAATGCCAGGCATGTTTGTCACGCAATAATGAGTTACGCCATCCACGACGTACACGGGTTCAGAATGAGTCGTTGGCTTAGTCGTCTCGCAACACCCACCCTGGTCAACCGCAATGTCCACGATGACCGACCCTGGCTTCATCCGGCCCACTAACGCTCGACTTATCACTTTGGGCGCGCGCGCACCAGGTACCAATACTGCGCCGATGATCAGATCTCCTTCGATCACCGCTTGCTCCACAACTGATTGTGTCGAGATGCGGGTAGTAATTCGACCCTGATATAGATTATCCAACTCCTGCAGCCGTTGGATATTCAGATCAAGCACCGTCACCTGGGCTCCCATACCCACGGCAATCCGCACTGCAGAGGCGCCAGCGACTCCTGCGCCGAGCACAACAACTTTTCCCGGTTCGACACCTGGCACTCCTCCCAATAACACCCCAAGCCCTCCGTGAGACTTTTCCAAATACTGTGCTCCGATTTGCACCGACAGTCGTCCTGCGATCTCACTCATCGGCCGCAGCATCGGGAGGCTGCCGTCCTTGTCTTTGACCGTCTCGCGAGCGATGGCTGTGATATTCGCTGCCATTAAAGCTTTGGTCAATTCAGGGAGAGACGCCAAATGTAGATAGGTAAACAGCACTTGGCCAGGACGAAAGAAAGGGCATTCAGACAGTAACGGTTCCTTGACCTTCACAATCAGCGACGCCTGCTGAAATAGCTGCGCTTTCGATTCTGCCATGAGGCCGCCTGCGCTCTCGTACTCAGCATCTGAGTATCCACTGCCGACTCCAGCCGATCGTTCGATCCAAACTTCGTGGCCGGCTTGTCGCAATGCCCTCACCCCATTGGGTGTGACACTGACACGATACTCATGATCTTTGATCTCTTTTGGGACCCCGATGACCATGGCTACTTTCTCCTTTCTCAATGGCTACTCGAAACTCGACCTATTCTATAGCAGGAGGTCGAGAAAGTCCGCGAGCTTTCTCGTATACGAGGAGTTGCCCTCAAGTGGACAGTGCGCGCAAGCCTGGTGTAAGATTCGCCCGCTCTTCAGCTCACGATTGATAGAGGGAGGCTCTATGGATTCAACGTCTGGGTCATGCAATGCCTGCGGCGCCACCGGCACTGCGCTGATGAAGGTATCGCTCGGGAAGGATTTTTTCGGCCGGGCCTACGACCGACTGTCCCCCTCAACCGATCAACGCCCTCAATGGTACTGTGAAGGCTGTTCGATGCAGAAAAATCTCCAGCGAGACTTCCGCGATATCCTCGGGGAATTCGAAAAGCTCGCAGCCGGTCAAGGTTCCACGCTGTCTTCCCAAGAAGAATTTCAAAGGGCCTCATTACGGCTGCGCGAGATTGCGACGATTTTGACCGGGGTGGCAGGGCACCCTTCATTCTTGACTGCAGCCGATGTCACACAATTGATCGGCCGTATGCAAACCACCTCGATGCATGCCTAGTAGGGAACATTCTTGTCCACATTCACGCGACATATTTTCGTCTGTACAAACCAGCGGAGCCCAGAGGATCCCCGTGGGAGCTGCTCAAAACTTGGATCTGAAGCGCTACACGCGCACTTCAAGCAAGAAGCGAAACGACTGGACTTGAAAGACGTTGTACGCGCCAATAAGGCCGGGTGCCTCGATCATTGTGCCCAAGGGCCGAGCGTCGTGATCTATCCCGAAGGCGTATGGTATCAAGTCAAATCCGAAGCCGACGTGACGGAAATCATGGAGCGCCACGTCATCAAGGGCGAGGTCGTGACCCGTCTCGTTATGCCCGATCACCCAACTCCCACGATACTCCCTCCGCTCAAATCGTAGCATTGCATCACAAGGATCGATATGGCCGTCGAAGATAAGTGGAAAGCCAACCTGGACAAGGTGGCCTTCATGAAGCAGTTTCCGGGGTTGCTCGGAAACTGGGAGACCTTGGTGGGGAAAACCATCAAAGAGGTCATTCCTCTCAAGGGGAAACAGGGTGCTGCCGTGCTGGTATGCACCGATGGCACCTTTACGATTGTGCCCCCAATGGCGCCGGAGCCCTATGAGATAGGCGAAGCATTGGCGGTGGCGCGGATGGTCCTCGAGCCCATGCATCAGGCGGCCTATGTGGAGTATGATCGATTGGTCAAGAAGGACAGGGATGCCCTGAGGTCAGCCAGGGTCGAAAAGATTCTCGGGGCGATTCACAACAATCTGGAGCAGATGCCGGAATTGAAAGATCGGTTGAAAGAACTTGTGAAGGAGTGGAAGTGAGCAGCCTCCCGGATCGAAACATGTTCGAGATCTTTTCCCAAGGTCTCTTTGAAGGAGTCAAACCCATGATGATCATTCGCGATCACCTCATCCGTCATCCCGACCGCTGCACTCATCAAGCAATCTGTGTTCCGATTTGCCCGACCGGCGCCTGGCTTTCTACCCCACCTTACAAGTTCGACCCTTCGCGTTGCCTGGAAAGCTGTCGCCTTTGCCTGGATGCCTGCCCCTCGCAGGCGATCTACGGGGTGTTCAGGAAAGGGGAGAAAATGCTGGAGCCGCAAAAGAAGTAGACGGGGTAGCCTGGTAAGTTCCCGTTGCTCGCAGAGCCCCCACGATAAAGCGGTGGTCGCTCGATGCGCGCAGTCGGGAACCAACCAGGCCACCCCTTAGAGAGCCGAAGAGAAAAACTCAGGTAGACTCTGGATTCCTTTCCCACCTGACCACACCAACTTTTCTGCTCCTCCAGTAAAGTTGTTTCGAAACTCATCCACCTAGACCATGAAGGGGTGGTGGAAGAGTTGCGCTGGTTAGGCCGCCAACGGCTCGGAAATTGCCACAACCCAACTCACGTCGTCGTGAAATGAGTC
>DATEPD010000020.1:0-4932 GCA_035273365.1 Nitrospiraceae bacterium
GCCATACTCCAGAAGAAAGGTCTCTGCCCGATCTACCGCGAAAAATACTACGACGACATAGGTTCACCTGACGATTAAGGGGAAGACGCAGTTGGCCCGTTCGTCTCCTTTGCTCGCGCAACGCGCGGCCTCAGAAGGGAGGAGCGGGAGCGGTCAGGTGCCTTTCTTGCTCGCAGAACGCGCACGATAGAACCGTGCTCGTTCGATGCGCGCAGTGAAAGGCAACCTCAACCACTCCCTTAGGAGATGTTTGGATTGGAGCGGGGAGAGATTCGGTTCGATTGCCGCTATAGGAAAAGCAAGCGAGCTTGGAGGGATCAGTTATATCGATCGCGTGCGCAGTCAGCCGTGAAAGAACGAAAGCGGGTAAATCGTCTCGGGGCAGGACCGTATCGTCACACTTTCGTTTCAGCCTTGCTCACTGATTGCTGAATCGCGATATAGAGTTCATCCACCGCCGCATCTTTGGTTAAAAGCATCGCCGCGCCAGCGTTCCTCATGGCCTCCGCGCTGTCACGCCCGACATTCACGGACAAGCCGATGACGGTGATGTGGGGATAGCATGATTTGATCTTCGCAGTGGCATCGATGCCGTTCATCTTCGGCATGTTGATATCCATCACCACGATGGCTGGCTGCAACTGTTCGACCGATGTCACCGCCTCTTCCCCGTTCGCCGCCTCGCCAATTACCTCGATGTCCGCATAACTTTCCAGCATCGTGCGCAATCCCTGCCGGACCATGGAGTGATCGTCTACCAATAGCACGCTAGTCTTCGCGTTCTGTTGGAATGGCGCACGCTGAGTAGTGCGGTCTGCGTATCCGGACACGGAACTTAACACGTTGTTGTTTCCTAGACACTCGCCACTGCTTGCCAGTGGCAAGCTGAGCGTGGCCGTCGTGCCCTGGCCTGGTATCGATTGCAGATCGAACTGTCCTCCCAGCGCACGCATCCGCTCGCGAATACTGAACAGTCCGAATTTTGACGAGAGCGCAGTAGGAGAATCAGCAGCGGCAAGATCGAAGCCAACACCGTGATCACGGACCTCGATGCGCAGGTCGCCATTGTGCCGTGCGAGCGTTACGGTCGCCTCATTCGAACAGGCATGCTTCGACGCGTTGATCAACAATTCCCGGACCGATTGAAACAATAACACGGCTCGATCCTCGGGAAGCTTCGGGTCATCGACCGACGTGGTCACCGTAACGATGAGCGCATGCCGGCTCCTCATTTGTTCACCTAGCCATTTGAGACCAGCGGGCAATCCGAAGTCGTGCAACACGGGCGGAGCCAAGTCGGCCACCAAAGTCTTCGTATAGGTCAAGGATTGACTCAGCACCTCGTCGGTGTCCTTGATGAGACCCAGGTACTTGGTCGACAGATCTGGGATGTGTCGGGTCTGCGATAGCTTTATCCTCCCCAGCGCCAGCATTTGCGCCAGGTGATCGTGCAGATCCATCGCTAACTTTTTGCGCTCTCGCTGTTCGGTGAGGTTCAACTCAGTCGCCAAGGCTCGGAGGCGGTCTTGGGACTGCACCAATTCTTCGGTGCGTTCCGCAACCAACTGTTCTAATTGGTCGGAGAATGTCCGTAACCGTGTCTCGCTCTGCCGCAGCGCCTCTTCAGTCTTCTTGCTGCGTGTGATGTCGGTTACGAGTACAATGACACCACCTACTGCTTCTTCTGAGTTTCGGTGAGGTGTATATGTGGCATGGATCCAACGAGTTCCACCAAATCGGTACGGGACTTCCGTCTCATAGTCGACGGTTTCACCAGCATAGGCTCGGTCTAGACGCGGGCCTATGATGTCCCACGCTTCATCTCCTACCAGTTCACGCATGTGAAGTCCGAGGATATCTTCGCGGCGAAGACCGAACCATCCAGTGAATGCATCGTTCACCGATCGGTAGCGGCGCGACAAATCCAAGTAGAAAATCAGAGCCGGGACGCTGTTGCTCAGCAGTTCAAGGTGCTGTTCGCTATGGCGCAACGCTTGTTCTGCTTGCTTGCGGGCGTTGATGTCTTGAATGACATAAATGAAATGCTGCGGCGAGCCAGCCTCGTCTCGTTGTAACGACACGGTCAGGTTGACCCAGGTGGGACCGCGGCCTTTGCGGCGGTATCGCTTCTCCATCGAGTAGGTTGTCAACTCGCCGGCCAACAGTTGCCGCGCCTTGGTCCAGTCCGCTTCGATATCGTCTGGATGGGAAATATCGGCGAAGGTCTTCGTCTGTAAGTCTTCGCGAGTGTAGCCGGTGATCAGGCAGACAGCATCATTGAACCGAATCAAGCGCCCATCCAAGCCGATCTGTGCGATTCCAACTGCCGCATTCGCAAACGTGTTGCGATACCGCGTTTCGCTCTCGTGCAAGGCCTCCTCCGCTCGTTTGCGCTCGGTGATGTCTCGATTAATCTCAAGAATGTCCACCTGGTGTCCCGATGCGTCCCGCTGAGACGACCAGCGACTGGTCACGACGATCTCTCCGCCGTCTTTCCTGGTGTGAATCAGCTCGCCTTCCCAGCTGTTTTTCCTCTCCACTTCCGCACTCAGTTCCACGAGCGGTAGAGGAAAGCGGGTCTTCAACAAATCATGGCTGACCCGGCCCATGGCTTCCTCCTGGGTCCAGCCGTAGGTCTGTTCCGCTCCCCGATTCCAGAAGGTGATGGTGTCTCCAGGGCCACGGACAATAATGGCGTCATGAGCGAGGTGGAGCAGCGCGGCTTGCGCAGCGAGCATTTCCTCGGCCTGCTTCCGGACCGCTACCTCGGCTTCTAACTTGTGTTGTCTTTCGACAGCCACAGCGGCATGGAGTCGCGCCTGACGTTGAGCGCGACGCATGGTCTCGCCGACAGCGATGAGGATAAGGGTGCTGAAAAGATACATGCTGAGTCCTACCACTGCTTGGGCGGAAAAACTGAACATGTATTTGGGCTCGAAAAAGAGCCAGTTCGCCGCGACGTAACTCGCAACGACAGTGAACAAGGCTGGGCCCCACCCTCCGTACCAGACCGCTATCCCCACAAAGCCAAATACCGTGGCCAGCGGCAGGTACCCTCCCATGATGGGGTCCAACAGCCACCGCATCAACACGGCTGCGGCTGTGCACATAGCCGCTACGCCATATCGTCGGAATGCGGACGGTCCATATTCCGCCTGAGCCTCTCGCACTTCTTTTGCGGTATCTCCCTGCCCGACCTGTCTGTTCGGTAACGGTTCATGGTCTGCTGCTGCTTGGATGTCTGTAATGTCCAACGTCGAACCGACAAATCCGATATAATCGCCATCCGCTCCGACGCGCGGCGTGCCGACCGATTTCATCCAACGATATTCGCCGTCGTGGCGGCGGAAACGGAACGTCGCCTCGAACAGGCGGCGTTCCGTTGCTGCCTCTAAATAGGCAGTGACATATCTCTTTCGATCGTCGGGATGAATGAATTGCGCCCAGTCGTACCCTCGGACTTCTACGTCCTTCACGCCGAGAAACCGTAGATACTCTTGATTGACAAACTCGCAGCCGTCCGGCCCGTTCATCCACATGAGCGTCGGCGCGCTGTCAGCCAGGATGCGAAATTGCTCGTCGCTCTGTCGAGGCAAGAGCACGAGTGCTGGGCGTTCCTGTTCGGCGAGCAACAAGGCTTCGTCTCTGGTTGCGGCTTCGATCACCCGATAGCCCGCTTCACGCAGGGCCTTGGTCTGCGCCTCCCGCTCCGCGTGCATCTCATCCATGTAGACAATGGTGTGCTTCGTCATGCTCTGCCTTCTGGTTATTAAACAAACCTTTCTCTCAATCAAATCACCAGACAAACCAACAAACGTTCCTCTCGCCGCTCCTCGCACTTGTCACACACATTTCGTATGATGAACTGCTTGCATAGTTCCTCGCTGACAGCGTGGAGGTCTTGCTTGGTGCGTGCAAAATGGGAATGGGGTGTGAGAGGAGAGGACTATCTGGCAGATCTTGGATCGCATTGTAGTGCGTTCCGAACATGTGAACAGCTCCGGTCTGCCGTTGGACAGTACCATATCTTCTCAACCGAATACATTTGTCAAGATAGATGTTAGGGGGAATTTGGTGGACTATTTAAGCAACAGCTAAGCAAGAGTGAGGCCTGAGAACCGATAGCTCGCCGCAACTAAGGCTCTCATCTTTACCGAGCAATTCATCCAAAGGAGAGTGTTAAAATTTTGCTAGAAATAATGGAAAAGCACCGAAATCGTTAAAACTGACGCAACTGATAGTTTATAAGGTGAACGCATGCACCGACTCAAAGATAAAGTCGCGATTGTGACTGGGAGCAGCAGCGGTATTGGTAAGGCGATTGCGCTGCAGTTCGGAGCTGAAGGGGCGAAGGTCGTCGTCACGGCCAGGCGAATGACGCTCTGCGAACAGACCGTCGCGCAGATCAAGAAGAAAGGTGGAGAGGCCTGGGCGATTCAAACGGATGTGGCTGATGAGCGACAGGTGGAACGACTGATCCAGGAAACGGTGACGCGTTACGGACAATTGGATATTCTTGTGAACAACGCGGGAGTTGGTGCTGGCGGGCGGTTAGCTGAGATGACGACAAAGGCATTCGACGAGGTGATGAATGTAAATCTGCGCGGCACATTTTTCTGTTGCCGCGCCGGCTTCAGACAGATGAAACAACAGGGTGGCGGGACCATCATCAACATGTCGAGCGTCGCCGGCGTGCAGGCCTGGGCAGGAACCGGAACCTACAGCGCGTCGAAGCACGGCATCATGGCTCTCACGAAATCGCTGGCCGATGAAGGCCGGCCGCACCACATTAAAGTGAGCGCCATCTGTCCAGGAGCCGTGGCGGATGAATTGGTCGATGCCTCGCCGGAAGACATACTGCGCAGTGAAAAGATCGATCCATTCGACGTGGCTGAAACAGCTGTCTACCTGGCAAGCTTGGGGACATATGCC
>DATEPD010000021.1:0-3034 GCA_035273365.1 Nitrospiraceae bacterium
GTCCCTCCAATCATAGATTTCTTACAGCACCCTCCCGCAGAAGTAGGCTAAGGTCGAGGTTAAGGTTAAGCGGGACCCGTTCTCCTTAACCTCAACCTCAGCCGTAACCTTATCAACCTAGAGCGGTTTCCACCGCGATTCTTACTCGTTCCCGCGCCCGGTGTAGCCGGACATAAAGGTTGGTCTCGGTGATCTTCAGCATCTCGCAGACTTCCTTGGCTTCGACCCCTTCCACATCTCGGAGGATGAGCACCTCCTTTAAGGTCGGTGGCAAGGCATCGATCGCCCGCTGCATCGCATTGACCGCCTGTTGACTGGCAAGCAACTTCTCCGGAGTCTGATCGTCCCAGGGTTGCGGCGGGAAGGCCCAGTGCCCGGCCCATTCGCCCGTCTGCTGGAAGCGGGACGGATCGACGGCTTCGTCGTTGTCGTCATCGGAGGACTCGAAGTCGGAAAAGGTCGTATGGCGCTTCTCACGGACGCCTCGATCCTTGGCCTTGTGGATCAGAATCCCGCAGATCCAGGTCCGAAGCGATGACCGGCCTTCGAATCGATCCAAACATTCGATGACTGCCATCCAGGTGTCCTGCACGACTTCCTCAGCCACTTCCCGATCGGCCACGTAGCCCATTGCCATTCGGATGAGTGTGCCATGATGTTGGTTGACCAGTTCATCGAAGGCTCCTTCGTCACCGCGCTTCAGTCTCGCGATAGTTGTGTCATCGGCCTTCGTATGACCGGATGACTTGACCGCCGGTGACTTCCGGCTCATCAATGGGCCGTAACCGATGGACTCTGTATAGGTGGTGGCATCTGCGTTCATGACCGACCTCCAATCTGCAGCAACTCCGTAACAAAACCGGGAGCGCTCATAAGGGTGACTTGTGTTCGGGGAAGGTTATTCAGCACCTCAACTCCCTTGGCATCAATGAAATCGACATGGGAGCAATCCAGATACACGGCCTTTTTCTCTCGGAGGAGCACTCGGCACTCTCCATCGAGTAAGGCCGCCCACTCTGCGGTGATCTTGCCCTCCAACTTGAGGAGCACATCGCTCCTGCTTTCTTGAGTCTTCGTAATCTTGAGCATCATCTTCTCTCGCTCCTTTGTGTTCGTGTGACGACCGGGTATTCAGCAATAGCGATACCAACGAATTATGAAACGCACGAGACAGCGTAAGTGTGTGATCTGGAAGGCAAGACTCGTTGTTTTCAAGAGAGAGAGGCGAACGGGCGGCGGAGATAAATTCCTAAAATATTGGGATCGTCCCAATTAGTTGGGAGGATTTGATGGGAAAATAGCTAATGGCTGATCGCGGATAGCTTATGGCAGGAAAAGGAACCGAGGAGATTTCAGAACCTACGCCCTGATACGCACGTTCTTAATAGGTCATTCATCACGCTTCACGTTTCACACGTTCGATCCCGAGCTTTTTCATGCGGGCTTCGAGAGTCGTGGGATTGAGACCGAGGATTTTGGCCGCGCCCTTCTCACCGCTCACGCGCCAGTTCGTCTGTTCCAGCACGTCAGTAATATGTTGCCGTTCTATTTCTTCCAACGTGAGTGGCTTCCCGGAACCAACCTTGCTGCCCGGCTTGAAAAGCGATTCGATCGGTTCCAATTCCGATCCTTCGCTCAAGATCACCGCGCGCTCGATTACATGTTCCAGTTCACGAATGTTTCCCGGCCACTGGTAACGTTGAAGCGCCGTCATCATCCGCTCCGGAATCCGGTCGATCTTCTTACCGAAATTCGCCATAAACTTGTGCACGAAATACTGTACCAGCAGGGGGATGTCACCCTCGCGCTCGCGCAAGGCCGGCACATGAATCGGAAAGACGTTGAGGCGGTAATACAAATCGGGCCGATAGTGACCGGTCTTCGATTGCTGTTCCAGGTCCCGGTTGGTCGCCGCGATCACCCGCACGTTCACCTTGAACGTTTGTATTCCGCCTACCCGCTCGAATTCCCCTTCCTGCAAGACGCGCAGCAGCTTGGATTGTAGGTCCAGCGGCAACTCCCCGATCTCATCGAGGAAGATGGTGCCCTTGTCAGCCAGTTCGAAGCGGCCCATCTTTTTAGTCAACGCGCCGGTAAAGGCACCTTTCTCATGACCGAACAGCTCGCTTTCGATCAATCCTGATGGAATGGCCGCACAGTTCACCTTCACGAGTGGCTTGTTTTTTCTCGGGCTCAAGTTATGGATCGCCCTTGCGATGAGTTCCTTGCCGGTTCCCGTCTCACCTGTGATCAACACGGTTGAATCGGTCGGTGCCACACGCTCCACGTTCTTCAGCACTTTTTTGAGAGTCGAAGAGGAACCGATCAGTTCTTCGAAGTTATACGTCCCCTTGATTTCCTCCTGGAGGTAGACGTTCTGCGCTTCGAGCCGGGCCTTCTCCTGCTCCATCAGTACCCGTTCGGTAATGTCGATGAACATCGTTCTTGTATAGGTGCCGCTCGGGTCCGGCCTCGACCACCACTGAATCCAGAGCGGGTTCCCGTTGTCTTTGCGCCGCAATTCAAGCACGACCCCGCTCGTGTCAATGCCCTTGCCGATAGACGAGAACGCGTCTTTCAGACGCCGTTGGGCGTCGGGCGTGTCGGGAATGAACGAGGATCCATATGTGCCCTCGACCTGATCCGCCGTAATGCCTAAGCTCTTCAATGCCGTACGGTTGGCACGGATGAATTTGGAATCGAGCCCCTCATGCACATAGGCAATCGGCGCCTCGTCGAACAAATCGCGCAGCCGCTCCTCGTTGACCTTGATCTGCACGTCCATCCGTTCACGTTCCAGTTCGGCACCTGCCCGAACTCCGAAGATCTTAAAGACGGAGAGCACGCGAGGATCGTCATGCATCGGCTTGGTATCCATCACGGCGAGGTGTCCCATCACCGTGCCCGAGCGGTCCGAGACGGGAATCGCCAAATAACTCTCGACACTCAACTTGGCAAGATCCTCCCGATGCTCTGGGAATATGTCCTGTACCTTCTCCGGGAAGAGGCACACTTCTCCCGCCAACACTCGTTC
>DATEPD010000022.1:0-6409 GCA_035273365.1 Nitrospiraceae bacterium
TGGCGATTTGGGGCCCAAGGAGACCACGGGCGAATCAGCTCGCGATAAGATGGGCTTTGCCAAGGGATTTATCGATGCCTGCCGTGCAGCGACGGAGCAGATGGGGAAAGATCTTAAATTGGCACCCGTGGGCAAGGCCGCAGTGGCCACGACATACACGACACCGGAGGTCAAACCGGTTGTTTCTTCTGTCACTGCACCTGCTGCATCCGGCGTACCGGTTTATGACCTGCGCGGGGTGGCCTGTCCGATGAATTATGTGAAGACGAAGCTGAAACTGGAGATGATGGATGCGGGCGAACATTTGGAAGTTTGGCTCGATGCGGGAGAACCCATCAAGAACGTGCCGTTGAGTTTGAAAAATGACGGACATAAGTTGTTGCTGCAGGAACCGCTTGAAGTCGCCGCGGATCATTATCGGATTCTGGTCGAAAAAGTGGAATAATTCTGTGGAGGGCGTTTCCTTGCTCGCGCAACTCGCTGCTGGTCGGAAGACGCGGCGTCTCGGCACCGCGAGGGAGGGCGTGTGAGAACAGTGGACTGGCCCTCGTTGGACGCCCGCAATCGAAAAATACCCTCCTGTAGCGTGAAATGTGAATGAAAGTAGAAAGGTGCAATGGCAAATATCTCACCGGAAGAACTGATGACCTGGGGTGAGTCGTTCGAGGCGAAGCAGCCGCAGGAGGTATTGGTGGCTGCGATCGAGCGATATTCGCAGAAAATCGTGCTCGCCTGCAGTTTCGGGGCGGAGGATGTCGTGCTCGTGGATATGGTCCACCGCATCAATCCATCTGTGCCGCTCTTCTATCTCGACACGGACTTTCTTTTCCCCGAGACCTATGCCACGCGCGATCGCGTGATCGAGCGTTATGGGTTACAACCCCAACAAGTTATACAGGTGAAGTCGTTGCTGACGCCGGAGCGACAAGCCGCTCAGCATGGCGACGCTCTATGGACGCGCCACCCCGATCAATGCTGCGAGTTGCGCAAGGTGGAGCCGCTGATCCGCGTACTCAAGGGATTCGACGCCTGGATCACCGGGATCAGGCGGGATCAGGCTCCCACGAGAGCGAATGCGAAGTTGATCGAGTGGGACCAGAAATTTCAGTTGGTCAAAGTCAATCCGCTCGCGAAGTGGACGTGGGAGGATGTCTGGACCTACATTCGAATCTACGAAGTTCCATACAACGAATTGCATGATCGCTACTATCCCAGCATCGGTTGCACCTATTGCACGAACCCTGTGATGCCCGGCGAAGACTTTCGTGCGGGTCGGTGGAAAAATTTTACTAAGACTGAGTGTGGGTTACACAAGGCTTCGTAATGCCGATGCAGGAATTTCTCGAAAAGATTGCCAAGGGGCCAAGGGCCGTCAAGGATCTCACCTGGGATGAAGCGAAGAGGGCGACGAAGGCGCTCATTGAAGGGGAGGCCACGCAGGCACAGGTGGGGGCTTTCTTGATGGCCATGCGGGTCAAGATGGAGTCCGTCACTGAACTGGCTTCAATGACTGCGACGGCGCGTTCCTATGTGGCGCCTGTGCCAATCCCACGAGAACTCGGCGTTGTGGATCTACCGAGTTATGCAGGGAAACAGGAAACATTCCATGCCCTTGCCGCTGCCGCCATCGTGGCTGCGTCGGCAGGTGCGTCGGTCTTGATGCATGGGTATGACGGGATTCCTGGCCGCCCAGGGAATGCCGGGGTGCTCAAGACCTTGGGACTTCCGATCGACATGGAGCCGAAAGCGGCGGCAGAAACAGTGTCACGGCATGGATTTGCCTATCTCGATATCGCTCTCTACCACCCTCCGATCTATCGCTTTTTAGAGATGCGACAGGAACTGGGAGTGCGGAATGTGTTTCATCCGATTGCGAGGCTCTTGAATCCGGCTCGTGCCGAATCACAGGTTATTGGGCTGTCCCATCCGCCTCATTTTGAGAAGACTGCTGAAGTGTTGCGGATGTTAGCTTGCCCGCGTGCTCTTGTGGTCAGCGGTGTTGAAGGCGATCCGGAGCTGTCGCTTGCCGCGCTCACACGGGTTCTAGAACTGCGAGACGAACGAATTACGCCTCTCTCGTTCGCGTCAAAAGATGCCGGCTTGCCATTGGGCACGTTGCGCGACATGGCCGGCTTCCCATCGAATCAACGCGACAAGGAAGCGGCGCTACTCAGACGGATCCTCCACAATCAGGTGCAGGGAGGGCCCTGTCACTGGGTGTTGATGAACGCGGCATTGATTCTCTACGCCGCAGGCAAGGGAGCAACATGGGCGTCCTGTCTCCCGCTTGCATGTCGAGCGCTCGAAGAGGGGGCGGCAGCGCGAAAATTTGAGGAACTGACTCAGGAGCCGGTGGGCATAGGTGTCACCGGCCGAATTCATTGACCACAGAAGAGGATCGAGTCCGTGCAACATCTTCGCCAATTGGAAGACCAGAGCGTCTACATTCTTCGAGAAGCCTATAAGCACTTTGACAACCTGGCCATGCTGTGGTCGATGGGGAAAGATTCGACCGTGCTGCTGTGGTTGGCGAGAAAGGCTTTTTTCGGCCATGTCCCGTTCCCTCTACTGCATGTCGACACGAGCTACAAGATTCCCGCCATGATCGAATATCGAGACCGAATGGCTCGGGAGTGGGGCATTAAACTGGTCGTGGGACAAAACAAAGAAGCGCTTGCAGCCGGGATGAATCATACGCTGGGTCGTGTCAACTGCTGTACGGCCTTGAAAACCAATGGACTCAAGCAACTGATCGAGCAAAAGGGTTATACGGGCATCATTCTCGGTGTGCGCGCGGATGAGGAAGGGACAAGAGCCAAGGAACGATACTTCTCGCCGCGTGACAAACATGGCGATTGGGACTTCCGCGATCAGCCGCCGGAACTCTGGGATCAATTCAAGACGACCTTTCCTCCAGGCACACATATTCGTATTCATCCGCTGCTGGATTGGACGGAGATCAATATTTGGGAATACATCAAGTTCGAGAACATTCCCTTCATGGATCTTTATCTCGACAAGGGGGATGGGACCCGCTATCGCAGTCTCGGTTGTGCGCCCTGCACGATGCCGATTAGATCCACGGCGAAGTCCGTGGATGACATTATCGACGAGCTGCGGCAGACCACGGTGGCGGAGCGATCGGGCCGTGCCCAGGATGAAGGGCGTGGGATGGAGCTCCTCCGAAAAGACGGATACATGTAGTGAGGACGATGAAAAAGACCCCCAACTTCGTTTTCGGTTCATCGAAATCCTCAACGTACCCCAGAGGGTACGCTTCCGGTTTCGACTCACCTCAGGCCTCGTTGGATGGTCTTTTTGATCATCCTCAATAAGCCAACACGATCATGAACAATCAAATTCAGAAACCATCTGACAATTTGAACATTGTGATCGTCGGGCATGTGGACCACGGAAAGTCCACTCTGCTGGGGCGTCTCTATGCCGATACGGGATCGTTACCCGATGGCAAACTCGAAAAGGTCCAAGCGATCTGCCGGCAACAAGGGAAGGAATTTGAGTACGCATTCCTGTTCGATGCTTTTCTTGAGGAACAGGAGCAGGGGATCACCATCGATACGGCGCGAACGTTCTTCGGCTGGAAGGGCCGGCACTACATCATCATCGATGCGCCAGGGCACAAGGAGTTCCTCAAGAACATGATCTCCGGGGCGGCTCGGGCCGAAGGGGCATTGCTGTTGATCGATGCCTTGGAAGGCGTGAAGGAGCAGTCCAAGAAACATGGCTATCTCTTGTCGCTTCTGGGCGTACGGCAGTTTGCCGTCGTCGTCAACAAGATGGATTTGGTTGGTTACCGGCAGGATGTATTCGATGGGATTGAAAAAGAATATCGGGAGTTCCTTGGGCAGTTCAAGGCGGTTCCCCAGCAGATCATTCCAGTCAGTGCCAAGCTCGGAGATAATATCGCCAACCGAAGCGAGGCGATGCCGTGGTTTAGCGGCCCGACCGTGCTCGACGCGCTCAGCACCTTCCAGAAGGAACCGGGACGATCCGAACAGCCGCTTCGCCTGCCGGTTCAGGATGTGTATAAGTTCGACGCCCGTCGCATTATCGCCGGACGAGTCACAGCAGGGCGATTGAAGGTCGGCGATTCCCTGGTCTTCTCACCGTCGAACAAACGGGCAATGGTTAAATCTATTGAAGCGTTCAATGTTGATCCTCCCCCTGTAGAAGGTCCTGCAGGCCAGTCGGTCGGCATCACACTCGATGAACAGATCTTTGTCGAACGAGGAGAGGTGGCCTCGCACCAGGAGCATCTTCCGCTGGTATCGACAGCCTTTCGGGCTAATGTGTTCTGGCTGGGCCGGAAGCCGTTGGAACGTGGACGGCGGTATCAACTCAGAGTCGCGACGAAGGAAGTGGATTGTGAAGTGGCTACCATTCACCGGATCATCGACACGATGGATCTGGCTCAGCGACAAGGCAGCAGTATAGTGAATAAGAATCAGGTTGCTGAATTGACGATTCGGGCCAAGGCGCCGCTCGCGTTTGACCTGTCGGTCTCGTTTGAGTCGACGGGTCGATTCGTCCTTGTGGATGAGTATGACATTGCCGGTGGCGGTATTGTGGCAGAACTGGTCCCTGACGATCAGGAGTTTCTCCGCGAAGAAGCTCGGCAGCGTGATTTTGCTTGGGTAAAGGGTGAGGTCGGTGTGGAGGCTCGCGCGCAGCAGTATGGTCACCGAGCCGCCATTGTCCTGGTGACAGGGGGGCGACACACTGGAAAGTCATTTCTTGCCAGGACCATCGAGGCTCGGCTGGTAGCAGACGGTCGTCATGCGTACTTGCTCGACGGAGAAAATCTTCGACGCGGGCTTGATGCAGACCTTTCGGAGGGGGAACGTGGACAGGTGACGGAGATGGCTCGCCGTTATGGTGAAGTGGCGAGGCTGCTTGTCGATACCGGGCTGATCGTGGTTTCAACGACCAATCCATTCGGCATGGCCTACGTGGAAGCGGCACAGGCCATTCGGACACTCGTCCACCCAGTCCCAGTCATTGCCATTCACATGAGCAAGGCACCCGAAGAAGCTCCACCAAATACGGATATCGTTCTGTCAGGTCCGGCAGACTTTGATGCCGCCACTCGCCGGATTCTCGAGGAACTCAAGCGCCGCGGAGTCCTGGCACAAGCGATTGGGGCGAAGCCGACCTTTCAGTATTCCATCTGACAGGATGCTGAAAAGGCCCGCCAGCTTCGTTCTCGGCTCATCGAAATCCTCAACATACCCCTGAGGGTACGCCTCCGGTTTCGATTCGCCTGCGGCCTCGCTGGGCGAACGTTTTGAGCATCCAGGGAGTTTCCCCAATGGTAGAGTTTGTCGCGTATGTTTCGGGAGAACCGATGGCATGTTATGCGTATAGAAATTAGCAGATCCAGCTCTTATGTGGATCCGCTTGAACATGGTTAAATCGCCCAGAAATATGCGCACGGAGCATAAGAAAGGGATCGACGAGATTGCTGTTTTCTTTCGTTTTCTCAAGGAGGCGAACCTCCCTGTTGCTCTAGAAAGTGTTGAGAAGAGAGTTCCTCCGAGCCTGATCTCGTATGCGTCCACGCTTCGGAGGGAGCTGTGGCTTTTGAGCTTGTGGAGTTGTGCGACCCAAATCTTGCGCGGGCCTTCGCCAAGGCAGACGAGAGCTACATTTGCACTTCCGACCCCTCTGCTCGAATTGTGGCGAAGAAGCTGCGGCGGAATTATAGGACTCCCCACCCTGTAGAACTTCTTTGTTACACGGCCGGCCGAATCATCACGCCAGACAATGTGATTCTGCCGACGATCAAGCCTTTTCTGCGCTCCTGGCGGCATACGCTTCGCAGGGCTTGGCTGCTTGGTCGAAAGGGCGTGTATCCGATATGGAAATTTGGGTAACAATCGCGCGCGCGTGTGGAATATAGGGGACATGATTGGCTGACATGAAAACGACACTCGGGAAATGCAGAGACATCGACCATCGCCGTTATCCCAAACACTGCCGCAGCATGTGTGAAGTAACTATCTCAAACTCCTAATGCCAGGTAGAACTATTCATCTTGACCTCCACCATCCGAGCGGTTTGACTCCTTGAAAATCAATGTGATAGCGTAAACCTCTTCTGAGTCCAAGTTACCCTGTATGATATGGGCTAATTGGATGACGAGGCCTCAAAAGTTATACTAACCACAGCGGGCCGATGGCAGAGGAGTATTTATGAAATTTGTCTGTCTTAACTGCGAAACCTATATGAGCCTCGAGAAGGTGGAGAAACCGGAGGAAGGCTCGCTCGGCGTCTTTTTTGCCTGCCCCTCCTGCGCTGCGAAGTTCTCGATGGTGACCAATGCCGGTGAAACCAGCATGATGAATGCGTTGGGCCTGAAGCTGGCCCCACGTACTGAAGCTGGCGCATC
>DATEPD010000023.1:0-10198 GCA_035273365.1 Nitrospiraceae bacterium
ATTGCAGGTCGATGCGTCAAAACGTATAGGCGAAGGGTGCCAGAACCCCAGTATGGAGGTGGTGACTCAACAAGGTCATCATCTGTTCATCCGTTCCTCTCGTCCTAAATCTCCATCCTGTCCTACCCTTGGCCAACAAAATGCCAGGTATGCCGCCGCACCAATTATTTTTCCCCCAGTTGATACTCAGAATCCACCAGCGGCAGCACAGCTTCATTCAAGTCAATCATGAGACCGTGGTCCAAAACGGTGATGGATGACGGGGGATGTTACGCGGCAGTCGTTGAAGCAATCGTCACGTACTTTTTTAGGCGATTCTGTGCAGCAGAGGATAATTCCGTGAAAGCCAGGCCGAAGAATTGATCCTTCGTCCACCGTACAGTAGCGACAGCAATATAGGCAGGCTTGATTTGTCTGGGAAGACGTAAGCTCAACATAACTTCATCCCCTAACCTGATCTCCGCCTCGGAGCTGACTCGGGCGCCGCCTATCGAAAGATCATAGACCACGCCCAAATCGATACCCGGCCTCCTCAACCAACGGCGAGACTCGCGATGAGACAGGACGCAGACAAACGGAGCCGAGATGCGGACCCGGGGATGCTGGCGAAACCTATTCAATACAGAAGATCGACGCGAGGTCTGTTCCATCGAGAATCCCTACCGTGTTCCTACCGTACAACAGGACGCTCTATTCACAAATATAATTCCTCAAACGCACCAATCGAATTGGGTCACGCATTGAAACATTCCTTCGTACAACGACACACAACACACGAATCATCGCTCGAGAACGGTTGCGTCAACACAGATCGATAGCATGTTCAGCATTCAAATTTATGCAATTAGCTAAATACCCTATTTGACTCTCACCATAGACCATGGTAGCTTATTTCGTTAACATAGTCTCTCGCGCCTATCTAGACGCACACGATTATCACAGCGCGATCGATCTTGCAGTAGACGTTGCTCGAACGTTCCATTTATCTCTTGCACTCGAAGACTTGGCAGGAACGTGGGTGGAATGATTTGGGCCCTTCATTTTTTGGCCCCCATCTCCACTGAGCATACTTTCACGTTGGAGGTGCCAGGATTTATAAAGGAGCACGTATGAAGTTATCCCCTGGGTGGCGCGCCGACAAGACAAGAAAGAACCGAGCACGGGCAACACGGAAAGCAAAAGTACGATGGGAAGTGCTCGGACTTCCAGGCCCTATAGACACCAGTTTAACGACCTCAATGGAAGATATTCGTCAGCAGGTGTCGAACATGGCAAGCTGTGGGTTCGGCCAAGGCACTCGCTCCCGCAAGGCCGAACGAGAAGCAAAGACCCAAAACCATGTTCCTGACCCAAGTGGCAAGAGACGTCGTGGAGCGACGGAGTCGCCACAATCCAAGAGGAAATAGGGCCATAAACTGCAGGCGATTGGCGACTCAATGCAACTCGCCACGCAAAGGAGGGTGCCATCGGACGAGCAGGAAAAACCACCATCGCTAAGCGAGACCGTGAGAAAGCGAAGCAAATTCAGCGGCGTGAGAAAGACGCCCGCCGAGAGCAGCGCAAAACCGAGAAACCCGCTCGCCCCTCTAACACAGAGGGAGAAGATCCCGATTTGGCAGGGCTTCAGTGGGGCCCACAGGAGCCGTTGTACTAGGGTGTGACGTGAGTGCAGGCTTCGCGCATCACATTATCTTCTTTCACGCGCTACAACACTTTTGCACACCAATTCAGCGGCCAACGTCGCCTCCAGTTGTTGGGTGACCACACGGCGATTCCCGCCCCTCTGCTTCACCATGAAGACGACGCCATTCTAATCGGTCAGGCCCCCCCCTCCGGCACAACAAGACTCGACTGACTCTGGCGTCGATCCTCCATTGGACGCCCCCACCTCTGACGATCACCTCTGGAACGGTCAGATATCCTTGAACGCGCACGGTCACTGGGACGAGGGCTTCCCGGCGCCAAGGGCACAGGATGTCCCAACAATGTCTCAATCGCGCACAGCTGATCACGTTCCTCGGATGTCACAAAACTGGTGGCTCGCCCGGTCATTTTCATCCGGCCTGTCCGTCCAATACGATGGATATAGTCTTCTGGACAATTCGGCAAATCGTAATTCACCACGTGGCCGATATTTGCCACATCAATTCCGCGGGCAGCAATATCCGTCGCAATGAGAATTCTGACTCGGCCTCGTTTAAATCCGTCGAGAGCACGGAGACGCTGGGGGAGACTTCGATCACCATGTATGACCGCGACACGGTGACCGGCCTGTTCAAGCGTCTGACCAAGTCGATCGACCCGACTTTTTGTCCGGGCAAATACGAGGACAGTCCCTCGTTCCGACCCTAGCAACGTCACCAGCAAATTCGTCTTTTCGTGTGAGGTCGTATGATGCAATGCCTGGGTCACACCGTCAGCCGTCGTTGAGGAAGATGTCACCATCACCTGAACGGCGCCGTTCAGGCTCGCTTGGACCAAGCGGGTGACATCCGTCTGAAGTGTAGCGGAAAAGAGTAACGTCTGTCGTTCCACCGGCAACGCGTCAAGAATCTGATTAATCTGTGGAGCAAATCCCATATCAAGCATCCGGTCTGCTTCATCAAGCACGAGGATCTTCATTGGGGCCAAATTGACCGTCCCGTTCCACATATGATCCAGCAAACGCCCCGGTGTCGCAACGAGGATATCAGGCCGCTGGCGCAAGCCTCTGATCTGCGCCTGCATATCGCTCCCTCCGACAATGACCGTGGCAGAAATGCGGTGACTTCGACCGAGCTTTTCGATCGCACCAAAAATCTGCAGTGCCAACTCCCGCGTCGGGGCGAGAATCAATGCCTGCGGCTGACCTTTCGGCAGGACCGCCAGCCGTTCGATCATGGGGACAACAAACGCCGCCGTCTTCCCCGTACCAGTTTGCGAGCAACCGATGATGTCCCGCCCTTCAAGGGCAGGAGGAATGGCCTGAGCTTGAATGGGAGTGGGAACCAGTAAGCCAGCTGCCGTCAAATCACGCAAGAGCGGTTCAGACAGACCAAGGGTGTGAAAACTCGTATGAACAGAGGTATACAATGCACTATCCTTTCAGTGTGATCGCATGAAAACGGGATCAGAGAACCGAGGGGAGAGAAACCAGGAAGGTATCAACTCCGACAGGACCTGGTCGCGATGCGATCGCGAAGTCCGTTATGGTGTATACATCCGTGCCGTCGGACTACTGCGACACGATGTAGATAGCATCGTACAGCAAGTCCTCCCTGGCGTCAACTTTCCCGAAAAAGATAGGCTCAACTAGTGCCGAGATAAAACAGACCGCTCCTTTCAATCCATTGGGTGATAATCAATGCCTTCCAGATGCGTTCGCTATCCTATTGAGACTGTGCTATGCTGACCCAAGATGAAGTCCGGTCACTACTCTATCCCTCG
Organism: Nitrospiraceae bacterium; assembly: GCA_035273365.1. Classification (GTDB taxonomy): domain Bacteria; phylum Nitrospirota; class Nitrospiria; order Nitrospirales; family Nitrospiraceae; genus Palsa-1315. The sequence goes on from DATEPD010000023.1 coordinate 3,427, forward strand.
CGCCTTCATTCCCTCCCTCTAGATTCTGCGCGATCGATGCTCTAGTTTCCGCCCTGCTCCATACGCAAGTCTCTATTGAGAGACCACAGAGTTGCATCAGTTCCGCACTCGACCCTGTCAAACCCCATATGATCGGCAGGCAACGAATGACGGTATAGGCCTTGAACGAATGAAAAATACAGGGTGTACAGGGTGGCGCGTTGAGGCTACAACACGAACACCCTGGATAAGAGGATCCATGACCCAAACGGCGCTACAACGAATGGTTCCACAAGCACCGATGGTCACCATCATTCCCACAGATGTCCCGAACCCGATCGGCCGGCAGAGCTACACAACATGGACTGCCATGCTCTTTGGCGCAATTACCACGAGTGCTCTGATCGTAGTCCCTCTCTACGGATATTTCTACCACTACATCTGGTTGGATTGGTCGCTGTTTGGACTGCTCTCGAAAGAGCTGATTCTCGCGCTCTATTCACTGGGACTTGCGCGGTCATTGCAGACAGGCTCGTTTGTCGAAGAGTCGCACGCTCGGACGAACTAACGCGTTGCGAAAGGAAACTCGATGGGAAAGCGGGTCCTGTATGTCGGTGGACTCCCGGACAAGGTCTCGGACTGTGAGCTACGTGGCATCTTTACCTCCTATGGTCTGGTCGCCAGAGCTTATGTGGTCCGATTCAAGCATACGGGAAAATCAGCCGGATACGGATTCGTTGAGATGGGATCCGGCGAACAGGCCTTAAATGCCGTGGTCGCCCTTGAAGGAACCGAATGGGATGGACACCTCCTGAGGCTCTATGTGACCCCCTACGCGAACCAGGTTATATGAGCTCGGCGAGTTCACGAGGAAGGAGTAAGACATGGGCCGTACCAACTTGGACCCAATCATGACCTTTCCAGATGGATCGTACCTCTTGATCAGCACCGCCTGCTCAAAAGAAGGAAGCTTTTCCTGTGCCCTTTACATGGCGACCATCGCAGCGGATGATCAAGGGGCCTTCCGTGTCGTGTCGAACCATCACCTCGCCGCAGCCACCTGTCTGTTGGCGCAAGAAGATGCCTACACTTACGCTCAACGTCTCTACCCGCGTTCAGCTGAGACGATGAAAAAACCACCCTACCTGATCTGGCCCGGCCCCGGTCCCACAGGCAATGCGGATGTATAGGACGGGTGCCTGACCATCGCTCGCCAGACACAGTCATACTCGCCCCATATATTTTAATTATCTCTGTCATGCGGGTATCACAACATTAGAGAACGGAGCCTATGGCTTTTCACTTGCGCCTCTGTTACGATATACATGTTTCACGCGGCGGACCTCGCATGAAACGGCAAATAGAACGGTCCATCACCGATATTGTTGATCCCGAGAATCTGATCGGAAGCTCGACCCAAGCCGCTCCATTGTTCGCGTCTTCGGCCTGTTCCTTCCCCTCGTGTGTTCTTTCTCGAGTCTCATGCAATATCAATTTCAGAAGGAGGAACCCCCATGGGTTCAAAACTTTATGTCGGCGGGCTGCCCTATGCGGCAACTGAATCACAGCTCACCACCCTCTTCGCTGCGCACGGCACCGTCGAGTCTGCGCGTGTGATCACGGATAAGTTCACCGGGCAATCACGAGGCTTCGGCTTCGTCGAGATGGCCACACCAGAAGAAGCCAAAGCCGCGATTACCGCGTTGAACGGCTCACAGATGGATGGACGTCCTTTGACTGTCAATGAGGCCAAACCACAAGAGCCCCGGACCGGCGGTGGTGGTGGTGGTCGCTTTGGTGGCGGCGGCGGAGATCGTGGCGGTCGCGGTCGTTTCTAAGTTACCGCACAGAATCAGCAGATGCAGAAGGGGCGCTTCAGCCGAAGCGCCCCTTCACGGCATGCCATATTCCTTGTACCTCGCGTTCGATTTATCGTAGCAAATTACCCCCAGTCTATAACCACTCTACAGGTCGCGACCTCAGAGCGATTGCACCCATCCTACCCTGGGTTGCGGGAGTGTTGTCTCGCCAGAACTCTGTTGTGGCCAGACCTCGATGAAGCAACCATAGGTCCACATCAATGTGAGCCATGCTGAGCCGGGCACACATTGTACAGCCGTGTAAATAGACGTGAATACATTGGAGGGATCGCCGAACCATGCCACACTGATCCTGGTCACAATGAAACCGCGCATGCGTCACCATCCACATCCAGGCCTCCTGACTCTGCTGCTCACCTTCTGGCTTTCCACGATACTCTGCACACCCACCTTTGCAGGGGACATAACCCTGCTGAGCATCGGCCCTCGATTTGGCTTCAGTGGAAAAACTCCTATATTGGGGAAGGAACAAAAATACTATTTTCATATGACTGACATCGCAGCGGTTTTCAAGCTCCCCTGGTCATGGCCGCTCGGTGAGAACTTGTGGGGTTTGGAGACGCGACTGATCACAAGCGCGGGGCTACTGCAAGGAGCAGGTGAGAGCGGTGCGATCGTAACGGTCGTACCGGATCTTGCACTGAGCGGCTGGGGGGAACTTGTTACCTTCGACGCCGGAGCGGGGGCAGGATTTTTCAGCAACTACAAATTCGGTGTGCAAGACTTCGGAGGACCAGTTCAAATTGTCGCGACGGCGGGGGTTCGCGTTAAACCATTTTCGCACGCCTTTGCCGGGTTTCGTGCCCAACACTTCTCCGATGCCGGCCTCTACGGATCTTCCAGTCTCGGCGTGGACATGTACATCGTGGAACTTGGATACCAGTTTTAACGTGGAAAGGCCGAACTGACGATTCCCTCACGGGCGAAGAACAGAACACCATGCTACCGCCCTATGGATGGGTTCCACCCTGACAACACGCAACGGTGCGCAATCAGCGGCGTGAAGCTCCCCACATCCTCCGCAACCCTTATCATTATCTCATCCGCCAACTTCTGATCATCAAAACATTCGTACGCATCGTCAAGAAAACCGCCCCGAAGCAATGGATGCTGGAGAAATGCCTGGCCTGGGCCGGTCGCCACATTCAATGGATACTCAGTCACGGCAACACGTGTGAGATGAAGCCTATCCAGCCATCCACGAACTTCTCCTGCCGAGGGCCGTTCAGCGACATAGGCTTCAAGCCTGCGGCGTTCCGCCAAGAGGCCACTGACCGCCATTTCCTGATCGATCCGCCGCCAGAGCGAATCGAATGTACCGAGCGAAGGGAATGTTAGCACCAGTTGGCCACCGGGCTTGAGATGTCTCACCAACCCCTGGACAACCTCGAAACGGTTGGGACGGAAAAACATAACGGAAAGATTGCCAGTAATGCGATCAAAACAAGGCATGTGCGAAGGCAGCGCGCGCATATCCAGGCATTCGAACCGCAGCCACGGGAGTTGCGCGCCTTGGATTGCTCGCGCATTCTCGACTTGACGCCCACTGAGATCGATGGCCAAAACATGTCCAGTAGACCCCACCTGCTCTGCCAGGTAGAAAGCCGGGATCCCATGGCCAGATGCGATATCGAGAATGGAGGCCCCAGGGTAAAGATCCAGATGCCGTAGTAACGATTCCGCGAAAGGGGTGGACCAATAGTCATACGTCGGGAGTGGCCAACGAGGCCTAAAATCAGTCCTTTGCTCGGTCATGCGGCTACTCCTGTATCATGATGCCTGCACAGCATACTCCGCTACCCTTCCCAGGACCAGCAGCAGCGCGAACTTAGTGAGCACGCCAGCGTTTCATGAGGCCGTATATATAGGACAAAAGACGCATGCCCCGCAGGATGCTTCTGTGGGCCGCAGAGAGACGAACGTGAACGGAGATTCTGGCAGGCCCGAACAGCCGCAGTTTATTCTGGGCGTCTTATTGCGAAGACTTCGGCTGGCGTTTTGGAAGAAGGCCCTTGTCACTCTTGCTCATCGGCCTGCTAGACTCGCCCTCAGAAAGGATGTCCTCAACCTGGGATTCGCTACACGTGAGATCGCCATCAGTTGGTATTCGCGACGAATTGCCGGCCGGCTTGGCAGTGGTAAAAGCCTTCTTTTCTTTTGTATCGTCCGGCATGATGGCAGTCCTCCTTCTCGGAGACTGGGGAATCAAACGCGCAGGAGAGAAGCAGGAGGCGCGAGGGATAGAGCAGTCAGCGAGGCTCAACACAGTGAGTCTCTATGCTAGACGCCATGACGGGCCCGGTCAAGCAGTATTACTAGGAAGCTAATGCTAAAGGGTTGGCTTCTGGAAGGTCTGCCGTGCCCGAGGAGTGTAGCATCAGAAAGCAGACTTCGATATTAGAAAATGATGGATAGGATGGGAAGCCACCAAACTATACTCCTCATCCGCAGAACGCGCATGATGTAACGGTATTGGTCGATGCGCACAGAAAAGGACAGTCCGGTAATTCCCTTGGACCAAAAGGAAGTAAGAAATTAGACGCCCTTATCAGACATTCATCGTGAGAGTTGCTTCTTCAAATTCACGTGCAGCGTCCTTATCTCAGCTCCACCAAGGAAATTATGCGCTTTCCCTACCAAAGATAGTTTGCCTCCGCTAAACATCCAGTTTTCCTTACATCCCATCTTGCCGAATTCCACGGCATAGACAAGTGAGGCTGTGACGGGCACTTTGTTCTCCTGGTCGGGAATCGGCTTCGTTTCCTGCGCTTCAAGAGGGAATTTCATGTTCTCGACCTGGCCGCCCTGTTCGCACGCATACTGGACGTTGCCGTTCAGGGTGACATCTTTCACGCCACTATTGAGATCTTCAACAGCCAGCGTCAACACGTATTGCTCGCCAGCCGGCACATCAAGAGACTGGCCATCTTTCACGATTTGTCCACTTTCCTTCGTCAGCATGTTGTACGTCTGCCAGACCATGGTTGGAGGAGACGCATCAGAACCTGGAATCGCAACCCTGGGTATCGGCTCGGGACAACCGATCATGGAAAGACCTAAGACGACAATGGATACAGGGGCTCCAAGCCGAACCACATACGAGTGACATGCCTTACCGTTGTTCATCGTCACAGCCTCCTCAGCAGAATCCACAATGTTCGCTGTATGACCAAGTGCCAGCCACATATTCCAAAGAACGCCAAACGCTTCGCCACAAGGTAGTCCGTCTGCGGGGAACGTGTCAATGCAAAGATGTGGACAGACATCAAGTCAATCCCCGCCTCTGTCTCGCGAGCAGGAGCACAACTTACCCTCTTATCCCTCCCTTCCAGAGCGCGCGTTCCTGGAGCAAGAAAATAGGGAGTGGTAAGGTCGTCGGTCACTGCGAGTCGAAAGATATAAATATTCCCTCCAAGCTTGCTCGTTTTTTCGAGGGATGAGGCCTGATTGATCCCCCACTGCGCGCATCCAACGAGGGCCTTCTGAGGCCGCGCGTTGCGCGAGCACAGGAGATCCATCAGGCTCCATCCCCTGTTCCACGAGCAAGAAGAACGCCTCCTCCCTATTCCTCTATTCCCTGCTTCTTTTCCCCTATTTTACTTTCCGTTCCCTTCCACAACCGGACAATATTATCCTTATGCTTGATCCAAATCAGCGTGCTGACGATCAGAGAGAAAACGAAAAATTCCTGCCGCTGTTCGTTCACGATTGCCACGACCGGAAGACACGCGAAGGCTGCCAGCGCGCCGCCGGATGAGTAGCGCCAGATCGCTACGGCCCCCAGCCAGATTACTAACAAGAGAAGCCCAATAGAGGGAGACAGGCCCAGCACCGCTCCCACGGCCGTCGCCACGCCCTTCCCTCCCTTGAAACCCAGAAACGGCGAGAAGAGGTGCCCGAGGATCGGCGACAGTGCCACGACCATGACGAACGATTCAACGGTGATCCACTGCATCGCAGCCCAACCCAGCACCCACCCCTTGCCCATGTCGCCGAGAAGCGTCAGCGCGCCCGCTTTCGTCCCGGACGTGCGCAAGACGTTCGTGAAGCCGACATTCTTGCTCCCGACCGTTCGTGGATCGGGCAATCCCATCGCCTTCGATACGACCACACCGAAGGGAATGGCCCCCAGCAAATACCCGATGACCACGAGCACTGCAACCAGCCCTTGATGATCCATGGAGAATTGCCTGAGGAGTTAGACACAGTGCGCTAGCAGGATATTCACACTAGCAGGATGATAAAAAGTCCGCCATTGCAATTGGAAGGTCTAGGCTGATGCATCGGCTGAGATGAAGAAAATCAGGTTTTCGCTCAACCTTAACCTCGACCTCAGCCTACCGCTTCTCGCGCAGGTTCCCGCATCCTGTCAGAGTCCCTTCGCGACAACTTGTTTCCAGAAGCTCCACACATATTGACCACCTGAGACATAGCCCAGCACCAGCGACAGATAGAGCGTGACGATTCCGGCGAGGTGTAGATTGCCAAAATCAGACATGAACGTATCCTCAAGGATCAACAGCACGATCGCCACGACTTGCAGCGCCATCTTGTACTTGCCTGTCGTCTCGGCCGCGATCACCATCCCTTCACCTGCCGCAATGGCGCGAATACCCGTGACGGCGACTTCGCGCGCGATGATCAAGATCGCAACCAGTGCACTCACACGATCGACATTGACCAGGAGAATCAAGGCTGAGAGGACCAATAACTTATCGGCGATGGGATCAAGCAATTTCCCGAGCGTAGTCACTTGGCCGTTGCGGCGAGCAATGTAGCCATCCAACAAGTCGGTAAACGCTGCGACGATAAAGATAAGAGCCGCGCTAAGGGATCGATCCGGAGTTGGTGTCGCAAACAGCACGACGAAGACAGGAATCAAGAGGATGCGTGTGAGCGTAATGAAATTCGGC
>DATEPD010000024.1:0-3126 GCA_035273365.1 Nitrospiraceae bacterium
ATGGAATCGTGGAATGCGTGTGGAAAGAAGACTCGCGGGACCGGCGAGGGCAGGCTAGGATTGGATGGCCGCCTGGATGAATTCGGCCCATCTCCCGAAATAAGCGATGCCACCGATCTGATAGGTGTTGTTATGGTCAGCGCCTGGAATGACGTAGAAGGATTTGGGTGGCATAGCGGCCTCGAACACCTGCCGGCCCAACTCGATCGGGATGATGTCGTCTTTGTCGCCATGAATGATCAGCTTCGGGAGCGACAGGTGCGGAAGGCGATCAATTAAGGTGAAGTCTGCCCCAAGCAGCCAATGGACGGGCAATCCCCCATAATGGAACTTGGCCACCGCTTCGATCGACGGAAATGCCGATTCGAGGATCAACCCCGCGGCAGGCTTCTGCACGGCTAATTCCCCTCCGACAGCCGCGCCGAGCGAGCGTCCGAATATGATGATGCGCTCGGGACGTATCACTCTGGTTCGCGTGAGATAATCGTGGGCTCCGAATGCATCCTGATAGAGCCCCTCCTCCGATGGCCGCCCCTGACTCCGACCATAGCCGCGATAGTCGAATAGGAACACCGAGAGTCCCAGGCGGTAGAGCAGCTTCAGATTCTCGAGACGGTTGATGATCGTGCCGGCGTTGCCATGGCACCAGAGTATGACCGGACGATCTGCCTGCGCCTCCACGTACCACGCGAATAACCGCACCCCGTCGGCGGCCTGAAACCACACATCCTCAAGTGGCAATCCACTGAGCCTGGCCCAGTCCCGATCTTGCCAGGGCTCGGGATGATAGACGAAGTATTGGTCGAGGATGCTCATGATATCCATCACATGACTGGCAGGAGATTAGCCAAATACCCCTAGAAGAAGAAAGACGGCTCTCCGCGCGCCGGGTAGGAATGATCGCTGTGCCCTCGCACTCCCATTTCGACTGATTTCGGAGTACATATCGCCTTGTCTCCAACAGGAAACTTCGCTACCATGTTTCTTTCAATACCGTAGCGCACCAGGTACCTTCGAGGAGATTGCAATGACAATAAAGATTGTAACAGCAATATGTGGGCTTTATGCGATGTTCGTCTTGTCTGGTTGCTCCATTGGGATGGCTCTCAGCGGGAACAAGCAACCGAACTTCGACTACATCTCAGTCGGAGCACCTCGGAACCAAGTCGAAGCAGAACTTGGTCACCCTGCAGCCACGAATGAATCAACTGAGGGGAAACAAGAAGCCACATACAAGTATGAGATGGGCAACTCGCCAAATACCGGACGAGCATGGGTGTATGGATATGCCTGGTTGACTATCATCGGAATCTTGGGGGAACCGATCTACTCATTGATCGAACTTAATATGGGGCACGATGAAGAAACCCGAATTGTGTATGGACCTGATAATAGGATTCTCGAAATTCACGGTTATACCCCGCCGCCTGTTTCAAAAGTCGTGATCGAGGCTGAGGGATCACAAGAGAAATTCATTGAGCGACGACGAAATTCTCAATCAGTCCCTACGGAGCAATCGAGCCCTCCTCCAGCTCAGTAAAAGTTGGCTGCTGCCTCGTCGCATCTAGGATTTTAGCTAGAAATACGCTTGTATCGAGAACATCACATCATTATCGCGGTCACGGTGGTTATACTCCAGACGGAGAGCCAGATTTTGTAGCAGCGTATAGCGCTGCCCCACGAACCACCGCACATCGTCGGACTTTTCTCCAAGCGCGTACTTGAGATAGGTGCCTGAGGCCATCAGTTTCCAGCGATCGGTCAAGTCGGCCAACATCCCAATAGTTCCACCGCCGCCGATGCGATGCCGTTCTTCATACGCACGGCTATAGTTCGCCTCTGCTTCGGCAAACGCGAAATAGACTTCGCGATTGAGAAGCCGCGATTCCACCGCTGCCCCGATTCCACCGTTCATCACTCCATTGCTGCATAACTCACATCCCCCATGCTTGATCGTGTTCATTCCGACGTTGATTTTCCACGACGGGGCGTGAAACACCGAATCCATTGGAGAGAGGGAGATGACATTGGCCAGCGTGGCGCGCTCCACTCTCGTTTGATTATGCCGGTTATATGTCCGCATCGTCACTGAGGCGATCTCAATCTGCGCATTCGGCGTGTATCCGATTTCAGGATCGAGCAGGTCATGATACCCCGCGCGTATCGTCTGCTCTTCAAAGGCACTGTTGTTCCGCCATCCTGCACCGACACTGATTCGTGAGGTGTTGTGGCCCAGCTCCGGCCGTTTGGCGAACGGTTCAACTCGAAATTCTTCTGAAGGCAATCGAATTTCGCTTCTGGCGGAAAGAAGGGCGCGGTTCCGCTCTTTCAAGAGAGGCGGCGGTTCGTCGGTGGTATCGATTCGATACCGGAGGTAGTCCGAGGCGAGGTCGAGAAGGAAGGTTTGTCGCATCGGTTCCAACCGCTTCAATGCCTCTGAGTGTAGCTCGCCGACATCCTGAGTAAGCCGATGGGCGATTTCTCGTTCATCCGGAGGCAGGGATTCACGCTTCCTCCGGATCACGTTGCTGCGGGAAGGCCGATAGGCGATGCCGGAGACCAGATCCGGTTTCGATGCGACCAGCCGGACTGTGTCGGCAGGAACGGTCCACAGAAGAAATTCGTCGGTGAGATGCAGAGTGGGATCGGCATAATCGAGAAGCGCCAGGAGATGATAGGAGCAGTTCTCTTTGAAGAAGAAATAGTCAAAGGAGGCATTCCCAAGTTCCCACGCGTGCATCAGCAACCGCCTGACCTGATATTCGGTGAAATTGAGGCGGTATTCCCAAATATCACGATTTTCGATGTCGCGATATTCCTGGACCTTCAAGTAGTAGGGAATCGTCGAGAAGTATCCGCGATACCCCCCGAAAATGCCCCGGATCGGATAGGCCATACCCGCATCTGGAGGCACGTCCGCCGCATAGTTGATCGTATACGCCAGAATTCTGGTCTGTTCGGTCTGGCCCTTCTGATCCACTCGGAGCAACGTGTGCCCAAACATCGACGCGGGATTGTTCAGGAACGCGGAGGGGAACACGAGCGTAATCGATTGGGCTTCAAAATCGGCGAACCAGCGATCGAACCGTTCGCAGGCCATCGGAGGGAGGCGAGTCTCGTCGAAGT
>DATEPD010000025.1:0-3121 GCA_035273365.1 Nitrospiraceae bacterium
TCATCAACACGGGGTTCCCGACGTTCTGCTCATGGAGATACTTCGAAATCAGGCCGGTTTCGTAGCGCTTCACGGTCAAATCGAAGTGACCCGTGATCCCAACTAGCGACGACGGCGTGTACGGACGTTTCACCGCTCTCCCGTTGATAGTGGCATGGACGTACAGATAATCGCCTGGCAGCATATCTAAGGTTGCATTCTCAGGCAGACCAAAGCGGAATGTCTTGGTGTCGTGGGTGGCGTGATGAATGGCCATGAGCTGGTAGGAAGTCGGCTCTTTGGTCTTGATGCGGATAACTGATTCCATCGTCCATCCCTCCATCATGGAGTCGCAATCATACAATCACGACGCCATGGTCGCAACATGCTCTCGGCCCTATGCATTGAATTTTCGGTCCCCCGGCGCGGTGGGCAGGATCGTCGAATCGTCACGAATACAGCACGTGAAGTTTTTACCCTTGAACGTAGCTACCGTGCGAACACCAATAGGCTATTCGCCGGAAGCACGACCGAGGCTGAATAGTTGAAACCATGCAACGGTTGCGGGTCGGCAACGACACGTCCGCCGTTCCCTATCACTCCAACATTGACCCAGTTCTCATATACATCACTGTTGAATACCTCAGACCAGTCCCCTGCGCCTGGAAACCCGATGCGATACCCAAAGCGGGTGAAGTTTGCCAGGTGCAGCACCACGATCACGTCGTGACCCTCCCCTTCTACCCATCGATGGAACGCGAGCACCCGGTTGTGATCGTGCACGTGCACCACGCGAAATCCTTGCCCGCGCAGGCCTGGAGATCGCCGACGCAGATCGAGTAACTCCCGCGTGAACCGCAGATGATCGAGCATGTGTTTGTCGCCCTGATCGAGACCAGCCCAATAGAGGAGCAGGTCTCGATGTGACACGAAGTCGTCCGACCACTGCTTATCTTCGAGAAATTCCTGGCCCATGAAGAGCATCGGAATACCAGGCGCGGTCAGACTGAGGCCGGTCGCGACGCGCGCCCGGCTGCGTGCAAACCAGGAGCGTGGATGTTCCGGATCCCCGAGCCGGGCAATGCGCTGTTCCCGTCCGTTGTAGACAATGTCGTGGTTTTCCGGTCCCTGCACGAAGCGCCATGGCTCGCTGAACCCCTCCGGCCAGAGGCTCGTGGCCAAGCCCGTCATGTTGAGCGGGCGCTCATCCGGTGCGCTTGCATTGTCGATGACCTCGCGAATCGCGATCCGGAAGCCGTCTGTCAGGGTGGTGTCGAAGCCGGCGCCTTCCAACGGCGGCTTGACGATGAACGGGTTTACATTCCAATACTCGGCGTGGTTCAACGCCTCCGGCCGATGCGCATGCAACGTCGACGTGAGATCCTGACAAAAGCGCCAGCCTTGCGGCGCACCGTCGTGGTCGATCACGCTCACCTGGTCGTAACGGAAGCCGTCGACGCGATATTCGTCGAGAAAGAATCTGGCGTTCTGAATCAGGAAATCGCGCACCTCAGGTTTGGCGAAATCAAACACCAGGCCGCCCGCATGGCCTTTGTCCGTAAAGTAGAGCGAGTTCCACTGCCCTGCTGCGGGATCTTGGCGGTCAAGAAAGTACAGGCTCTCGTCGCCGAACTCGCCGCCTGCGTGGTTGTAGACCACGTCGAGCAGCACGGCCAGTCCGTGAAGATGAGACAGCTCCACCAGCGCCTTGAGTTGATTCATTTCGCCGCGCAGGTCCTCCATCTGATACCGGCGCAACCCCTTCGCATCGAGGAACCCATTCACCTTCGCGAGATAGGGGGCGAGATCGGCATCCGCCACGGCAAAGTCCATTTCAGGCGAAAAATAATCGGTGCCGTTATAGCCAAGGCTGAAGCTGGTTTGAAATTCCTGAATGGGCAGGAGCTGTAGGGCCGTGACACCAAGTTCGGCGAGATGGGGCAGCTTGCATATCACATCGAGAAACGTACCACCTTTCCGGCGGAGGTTCGGTGTGAAAAAAGTGCCGACGTGGAGTTGATAAATCACGAACTCGTGAAAGCGCGGAGTCACGTACCCGGTTTCGCACCATGGGAAATCGGACTTGCGGACGACACAGTGGCTCGGGAACGGCGTTCCGAGTTCGCGGGCATAGGGATCGCGCTTGAGCCCTTCACTTCCTTCGCCGACGACATAAAACATGTAACGCTGGCGATCACGCACACCGGCTATGAAACCCCGCCAATGCCCGAGATCGTCGCGCGTGAGCAGGCCGGCGTCTATCCGCCGGTGACCATTGAATTCACCGAGCACGTGTACGGAGCGTGCATGTGGCGCCCAGACACGAAACGTGGCGCCATCGGCAATTAAATTCGCACCCATCGGGGTGCCTGGATGAATGTGGTCGAGTGACGCCGGCATGCTCGTACCGTTGGTTAGACACGTTCATGCTAGGCCAACGATCCGGCAGGTGGCAAGAACGTCTGCTGAGGTGCACGGCTAAGCCACGGCTGCCAACACACCCTCGAACGTGAGGGGGTTCGTCGAGAACGCGTCGCCGTCTGTGCTAGAGTCCGACCGGACACAGGGAGACCCATGGCCCGACCGACGTTGCGCATTGCATTCTTGCATCTGGCCCCGGTGCCGGGGGATCTCATCCGGAATCGTCGTGCGATCGAAACCGCCATCACCCGTGCCGCACAAACAGGCGCAACCTGGATCCTCACTCCGGAACTCGCAATTTGCGGCTATTCCTTTGCCGATACGCTCGGCACAGACTGGATTGAACAGCAGCCCGACCGCTGGGTGTCCGCTCTCTGCCGGCTCGCCACTCGGCTTCGAGTCACGCTCTTTCTGTCGCATCCCGAACGGGACCGCAAGACCGCTATGCTCCATAATTCGCTCTTCGTCATCACCCCAGACGGATGTATTGTCGGATCCCATCGCAAGATCAACACACTCCGTGTCGGATCAGAAGCCTGGTCAACCCCAGGAAATCTTGCTGAACCGATTGCACTCTCAGCCGTCGGGCGCGTTGGGCTCTTGATCTGCGCCGATGCCTTTACCCCCGCCATCGCCAATAGCCTCAAAGCTCACGGGGCTCAGATCCTTGTGTCATCAGCAGCCTGGGCGCCTGGACTGCATGGTCCAAACGGAGAATGGG
>DATEPD010000026.1:0-3559 GCA_035273365.1 Nitrospiraceae bacterium
GTCTTAATAGCCATCCCATTTTTTGTGCGAATCTAAAGCGGAATGACAGCGTGCCAGCTTTCCCTAGCCGGGATCGCCACTTCTTGATGAGACCCGCCGCTCGCCGATTCCTACGCGAAGCGCCTCCACATCCAACTCGTGCTCGAGACGATGCAGTACATCGTCGCTAATGGCGCCGTCGTTTCGCAGGCCGATCATCGCAAGACGCTCTGCCGTCAGCGTCTCATGCCGCAACCGCCGGAATGCCTCGCCAGCTTCGGCCGTACACTCAGCCACCGTTCCATCTTTGGCATAGCGGTCTACGCGGCCGCCATAGTGCACGCGCATCTGATCGAGATGTTCGGGAACGGGCCACCCTTCGCTTGCGATCTCGTTCAGGCGAACGAGAGCGGCCGTCGCTGCATGTTCCCGTGCCCGCATCTCCTCGTGTTCCAGCGTCCCATCTTCTTTTAATTTGAGGGCACGGATCACAGGAGCAAGTGACAAGCCTTGTAAGACTAATGTGGCGAGAATGACCGAGAAGGTGATCAGGATGATCTCCGCTCGAAACGGAAACGGCGCTCCGGCAGCAGTGGTGAGAGGCAGCGCTAACGCGGCCGCGAGAGACACAATTCCGCGCATGCCGGTCCAGCCGATAATAAACAGCGTGGACCAAGCCGGCATCGGATCGCGCGCCCGCAGCGAAGGGCTGAACAGTCTTGGGATCCACGCGGCCAGCGGCACCCAGATCAGGCGCACCACGATCGCCGTGACGCTCACGAGCGCCCCACTGAGAATGAGAGGGAGGAACATTCCAGCTGGGATGGCCTCACGGAGCGCATCGAGTTGCAGGCCTATCAGAATAAAGATGACTCCGTTGAGGACAAACACAAGAAAATCCCACACGGCCCTTGCTTGAATCCTGGTCACCGGCGCAACGGCTTCGCTGAAATGCCGGCGAAGATAGAGACCGCCGGCTACGCAGGCTAACACCCCTGAAGCGTGAGCCTGTTCAGCCAAGACCCAGGCGATGTACGGAGCGAGGAGCGTGATCGCAATCTCGCTGAAACTGTCTTCTACGAATCGTAAGGCCCAGCGGGTCACCACGCCGACCGACAGTCCGACAGCGATTCCCGCTGCCGCTGCCAGAAAAAAGTCCAACACGGTGTCGCTCAAGGTAAAGGTGCCACTGATAGCCGCCATAACTGCCGTGCGATACAGAATGAGCGCCGTCGCGTCGTTGACGAGACTTTCTCCTTCCAGAATCGTGACCACGCGGCGTGGAAGACCTATTCGCTTCGCGATTGCAGTCGCCGAAACAGCATCGGGTGGTGAAATAATCGCCCCCAGTGCAATGGCTCCAGCCCAACCCAATCCCGGCAGGCATGTGTGTGCGACCATCGCGACGGCGGCGGTTGTCGCCAATACGAGCCCAACAGCCAGAAGGGTAATCGGGCGAAGGTTTGAACGAAAATCGCGCCACGAGGTGAAGTAAGCAGCTGACCAAAGAATGGGAGGAAGAAAGACCAGGAACACAATGTCGGGATCGAGTCGTAGCGTCGGTACGCCGGGAATGAGGCCTAAGACCAGTCCTCCGATCACCAACAAGATGGGGTAAGGGACCACGAGTTTGCGCGCAATCGCCGCAAGGGCGAGCACGGCAATCAACAGCAAAATAACCGTCTCGAGTTGATGAAGACTTGCCATATCGCGCTCATGGTACGCGAGTCGGATGTGCAAAGAACAGGGACACCCGAAACAATTGCTGGTTCAGGGGCGGCATTTTGACGCAGAATACAAAGAAATGGGTGACGAAACGGAGCCTATGTGGAAAGAGGAGTGAGCGTGATCCGACGAAAGACTTCCGCATACATTCCTGCCGGGGCGCTGGCTTTGGGATCGGCGAACACGGCTCGCCAGCGGTTCAATCCCAGGACCCCTTCCCCATAGGGTATCGTGGCCACCTGACTGTGATGCTCCGCAATGGCAGCCATCTTCTTCGCCACATGGCGGTCAATATACTCAAGGCGGTCCCAGGTCGCGAAGGGTTCCCAAATCTCATAGGCCCAGATGCCGCCGCTTGGGGCGAGACCGGTTTCAAGAACGCATTCCCTCGCCAGTTTGCCGGCAAGACGATGAGCCGGATGTCGGTCAAGCTCCTCGTCCAATGTATAGACTTCGGTCGGCTGGAGGCGAGCGAATATCTCGATGAGCCTTCGTTTAACCGCTGTGACATTGATCTCGTCCGCCGCGTCAGGCTCGTCACAAAAGATCACGTCTTGTACTCCCAAGACACCGGCGGCACTGAGGGCCTCCCCTCTTCTCACTTCGGCCATCCGATGCTCCGTCAACGCGAAGGGATTCGAAGACCGGCCACCGTTTGTGATGACGACAGACGAAATCACCGCCATGGATTCCACCAGCTTGGCGACCGTTCCTCCCATGCCGATCTCCATGTCGTCGGGATGGGCGCTGATGATGACGACGTTGTGGTGAGTCATGGCTGAGGCCAGCCTGTTAGGAGGCTATCTGCTGTTCAGCATGGTAGGAACTGCGGACCAGCGGGCCGGATTCGACATGGGTGAAGCCCAGTGTCATCCCCTCCTCTTTTAAGAGGGCAAACTCACTGGGGTCGTAGAAGCGCACAACAGGCAGATGCTGTTTTGTCGGCTGAAGGTATTGGCCAATAGTTATGATGTCGCAGTCAACGGAGCGGAGATCGTGCATGACTTCGCGGGCCTCATCCATGGTTTCTCCCATTCCGAGGATCAATCCGGACTTGGTATGCATGCCCAATTGCTTCGCCTTGCCCAGTAACTCGATTGACCGTTGATACTTTCCTTGTGGTCTGATTGCCGGAAATAGTCGCCGGACGGTTTCGATGTTGTGATTCAGAATCTCCGGCATCTCGGCACAGACGGTTGCAAGCGCTGCCTCGTTCCCCTCGAAATCCGGAATCAAGACTTCAATCGTGCAGTCTGGGCTGAGCTGTCTCGTCTGCCGGATCGTTTCGGCAAAGACTGCGGCCCCGCCATCTTCCAGCTCATCACGGTTCACCGATGTGATTACGGCATGCCGAAGTCCCAACGCCTGGACCGCGGTTGCGACGCGGCCGGGTTCTTCATAATCGATCGCCGCCGGACGGCCTGTCTCGACTGAGCAGTAGTGGCAGCGTCTCGTGCAGATATCACCAAGAATCAAGAACGTTGCAGTGCGTGCGTTCCAACATTCCCATCGATTGGGGCAACGCGCCTCTTCGCAGATGGTGTGGAGCTTCAGCCGATCCATTGTCTGCTTGATGTCGAGGTAATCCGGCCCGGTTTTCGCTTGAACTTTGAACCAGGGGGGAAGACGCCTGTAGGAGCTGCTGGCTATTGGCACATTGCTGCTAGGGGGAGATGAATCAGGGGATGAAGCTCTAAGTTGGGCAAGTGGGATAAAGCTCATGGAGTTTCCTTTGACGGGAGTAACTCCGACGGGTGTTCAAGAATACGTTTAAGTTCCTTCATGAAGCCGGCCCCCTGCACACCATCCAGAGCCCGATGGTCGCAGGATAACGTGACCTTCATGCGCCGGCCTA
>DATEPD010000027.1:0-4031 GCA_035273365.1 Nitrospiraceae bacterium
CAAGGATGAGCAAGTGACATGCCATCTACGACTCACCATTTCATTCATCTAACCTATTGATTTGACAGACCATCCATATCAATGAATGAAGGGAGATTTGGTCATTTTTCGAGAAGTTGAACGACAATTTTCGGCACTCTGACTGTACAGTTTTTGCCGGACGCTAGAGACACTATCCTAATGATATATCCCTTTAGGCCAGAAACACGATCCACATGCTGTTGAGCAATTGTGCGCTGGCGGACAGTCCGTGATCCTGCTTGCATGGACCGTTTCGGGACGAGAAGGCTGTTACGTTGCGTTCCATAAAATGAGAACCGCGCAGACCATGAAGAGAGATCGTTGGATCGCTGACGATCGGAGCTGACCTAATGCGGCATCGATTGGACTCCCGTCGTCGGGAATCCAGCCGATGCGTTAAAAGTGAATTAGTTCCCTGTCGGTCTTGGTGCTTGGGTCGGTGAGATGGAATTCATATTCGCAGCCGTGTTGTTCAACCCACCATATACCGTTGAACGAAGTCCGGCCGCCGTATTGAGGTTTCCGCCAAGAACACTCGCATTTGTCCCACTGGCGGTATTGGCCTCG
The DNA here is from genome assembly GCA_035273365.1 of Nitrospiraceae bacterium. Lineage (GTDB taxonomy): Bacteria > Nitrospirota > Nitrospiria > Nitrospirales > Nitrospiraceae > Palsa-1315. The sequence goes on from DATEPD010000027.1 coordinate 589, forward strand.
CCACTGAAGATAGCCGCGTATGGACCACTGAGCGTATTGCGAAGTCCGAACACGAGGCCACCGGTTGAACTGAAGGCATTAAAGCTGCCCCCAACCAGGTTGTGTGAGCCGGTTCTGACTGGGCCTGTGGTATTCGGTTCGTTGTAACCGATAATGAGGTTTCCAAGGCCTGTGAGACTTTCACCGACCGATAAGCGATCATCCGTGGCTCCAGATCCACTGCGGACGTGGACATTGGCGCCGGTAATCAGGATATGAGGTCCTGCCACGCCGTTTATGGGGTTGGTATCAATCGTGACGTATTTCTCAAGATTTGGAACACCACCGGACTGTTTCGCTTCAAGCGTCCGGGCTCGTCCCTGCAGAGCAACAATGTCGGCCTGTGCGGTTTTCAATACCGTTTGCAGCGAGGAATTGGTTCCTGTCAGTTGGCTTACTTGGGTTTTTAGAGCATCGATCTCTGCTTGCAGTGTCCCAAGGACACTTCTGACACTGTAGGGGTGCTGAACAAGACTGTGCCTGACCGCGCCATCCCCTCTATCCTCCCTTTCGAGAGCAAACGTGGTGCTGACGAGCGAAACCACTAACGCACCTATCAACATTCCCGTCAATGCAATCCTGCGAAGCATGGTATTTCCCTTCCCCTTTGCCTCCTGCCAAGAATGATTGTGATCGTTGGTCGCGTCCATTCACATACCTCCCTTTTTGTTGCTTGCCCCATCGCTGTCCCAATGCAGCAATTGACCTTAATGCGAATGTTGGGAAGAACGTTCAATTACGTCTGGGTTAGAGCAAGGCACATACCTTATTGAGTTTTTAGGCACTTACCATGGTCTGATTCCTGCTATTCGGTTTCGAATAAGCAATTTTGCGGCAAGGGGCACAACAAATTGTGACCCGGGATCATCAAAAACAGACGCCAACTTCATCCATTGCGAAGCAACAAAAAGTGGTTCGTTGTGATGAAAGATGCAGTTGAACGACAAATAAAATGGGTGGTAACAGAGGACGCGGGCAGTTCTTTCAGAAGGAGGATTTGATCGCGGAATTTTCTATTACTGTATAAGAAATGGCTTCGAGCCTTCGTCTGATGCGGTCATCACTGCCAGGATACGAGCCCTTCCCACATTGAGCAATCACCACTCCCTTGTCTTCTCCATTGAGGGCAGATTAGGTGGACATGAAGTACGCCCCCCACAGGAAATGGTTCACCATTTCGCCACATCCGCTTCGAAAGCAATGTTAGAGTGCGCCATTTGGTCTCGTAGCTGAGAACCCCAACTGAACGCAATGGCGTACTTCTTGCCGGTTACATCGCAGAGTACAGAGCGCAATACTTCGATGAACTCGTAAATGACATTAAGTGAGAAATGCCTGAGTGGAGGCACCGTATGACTGATACTTGAAGCGAACACAACAAATTAGCTATTTCATCGCCACAGCTCTGACTTGGCGATAGGTAGTGAGCCCCTGTAGCGTCTTTCGAATGCCGTCTTGGACCAGTGTGACCATCCCCTCTTCCAGCGCGAGAGTCAGCATCTCGGCAGTTCGTGATCGAGCCTGAATGAGCCGTTTCATGTTTCCAGAGGGAAACAGCATTTCATGGAGGGGCACTCTCCCCTTGAAGCCGGTATGATTGCAGGCTTCACAGCCTCGTCCGCGATATTGCCTCCAATCAGCGCGGTATTCGACGCCGAGTGTGGGCCAGTCCTGCGCGCCATACCCCAGCACCAGTTCGTCGTACTCCTGTCGACTCGGATGATAGGCCTCTTTGCACTGGGTGCAGATCCGTTTGCATAAGCGCTGGGCAAGCACTCCCAACATGGCGTCGGCAAAGTTGAACGAATCGCACCCGAGATCCAACAAACGGGTCACCGTTTCGACTGCACTGTTCGTATGAAGGGTGCTGAGTACCAAGTGACCTGTAAGAGAAGCCTCAATGGCGATGTCGGCCGTTTCTTTGTCCCGCATTTCGCCGATCATGATAACGTCTGGGTCGGCACGCAGAAACGCTCGCATCGCGGTCGCGAAGGTGAGGCCGATCTTTGGATGCACCTGGACTTGACGGAGACCGTCCTGGGTAATTTCAATGGGGTCTTCCGCCGTCCAAATCTTTCGTTCATCGGTATTGATGTGCTTGAGAATGGCGTGCAAGGTTGTCGTTTTTCCGGATCCAGTCGGCCCGACACACAGGATAATCCCATACGGTTTCTCTGCGATGACTTGAACGGATTTTAAAATGGAGGGAGCAAATTCCATTGCATCGAGTGGCATCGGTTGCTTAGCCGTGAGAAGACGTAGCACCACATCTTCGTCCTGTCCTGAGGTGGGCAGCGTCGCGACGCGTATTTCGATCTCTCGATCCTTCGTCAACCGGTACCGGATCTTGCCGTCTTGGGGTTTGCGTCGTTCAGCGATGTCAAGATTGGCCATGACCTTGATACGTGATACGACCGCACGCCTATAAGCCGCGGGAATCCTCATGTAGGTAAAGCAACTGCCATCAATCCGCAGGCGCACGGTCAGGTCTTTACGATCCGCGTAGGGTTCGATGTGAATGTCCGAAGCACTAAGTCGATCAGCTTCGGCTATCACTTGATTGGTCAGCCGCACAATCGCTGAGTCATTCTCGTCGATCCCACTGGATACGGAGTCGATGGCAGACTCAAGATGGGCCTCATTGATCAACTCACCAAGAATGGCACCGATTGATCCGCTGGTTCCGTTGTTCCTGGCTAGATGGAGAAATTGTTCGATGTCGCGGCGCAGACCCACGGCATAGCGAATGGTCACTCCAGGAAAGGTGCGCCGCACATCCCAACCCTTATCGAGATCGTGCGGATCGCTGGTGAGCACATCGATGAGTGCACCTCGACGAATGATCGGCAGCCAAAGGTTTTTCTTAAGATAGTCGAGGTTGAGCGTTTTCAACAAGTCGGCGTCAATGACCGTTCGTTCATCATACGGCAGGTATGGGCATTGATAAAAATCGCTTAGCGCAGACCCTAAAGCGTCCTTCGGAACACTATACCGGTCGAGGAGCACCGTTTCGAGATCGAGACTGCAGGTCCTTGAATCATCGATCGCCGCCATCACATCGGCTTGACTGATGATTCCGCGATAGACCAGCGCATCCAGCACATTCTGCTCGATCGTGCGAGGTGATTTCACCGCACGATTCCTCTTCTTGGACGAGCCATCACTCCTCTCCGTCTTACTTCCCGTTCCTCCACTCAGGGCGTCGATCTCAACGGCAATATCCGGTGTCTTATCTCAACTCCCAGCCTTTGGCAGGATGCTGAAATATGGGGCAACCACCCACCCCGGTAATATACAAATGCGCTTGATTATGGACGACGTGAGAACGCCACGTAGGGTGCGCAAACAGGCCAGCAGTCTCAACGATCCGAGAAGGAAAAGGCGCGCTTCTGGGCAAAGAGGTT
>DATEPD010000028.1:0-2450 GCA_035273365.1 Nitrospiraceae bacterium
ATTTTTTGACTTGGTCGTCAAGCAAGTGGTACGGACAAAACTGCAAGATGCAAACCAACGTTCCAGATCGTGAAATTGATCGGGCCTGCTATCGAATATTGAGATTTGTAAGGAAACGTTGATTCTGCTGGAATGATAGGACGCATCGAAGAACGAAGAACGAGGAAATCCTGCGGATCAATTCTGATTCATGCCGTATTCGAAATGATCCTTCTTGTGCCGGGTACGAAGTAGATTTGGCGACTAAATTTTCGATCCTATTGTTACTCAGAAGCTGGATCTGGCAGTCGTTCGAATGAATGTAGTGGTCCGTTTCCAAATGTGTCGAATGGGCACTGTGCCAGCCTCGCTGAGACTACCCTCCTGCACTGCCGACAGGCCCGCCTGGTTCGGTCATTCGCCAGGGATCGAGCAATTCCGTAAGCCGTTTTTCTGGAAGAACCTTTTGTTCCTTGGCCATCTGCCGCACAGTTTTACCTGACTTGTAAGCCTCCTTGGCAAGTTTCGCGGCAGCCTCATAACCGATCTCTGGAGCCAAAGCTGTGCACATGGCTAGACTTTCTTCGATTAAACTCTTGCAACGCTCCTCATTGGCTTTAATGCCGTCGATACACTTGGCTGCGAAATTGGTCGCGGCGGTCGAGAGGAGTTCAATGGATTGCAGGAGGTTATAGGCCATGACTGGCAGCATGACGATCAGTTCGAAATTGGCGGCCTGCCCTCCCACAGTGACCGTCACATCATTTCCGATTACTTGAGCACAAACCATGGTCACCGATTCGGCAATGACCGGGTTTACTTTGCCCGGCATAATGGACGACCCCGGTTGTGTCTCCGGCAGATTGATCTCCCCGAGTCCGCAGCGCGGACCGGAGCCGAGCCAGCGAACGTCATTGGCGATCTTCATGAGGCTCACGGCGATGGTCTTCATCTCCCCGCTCGCTTCGACCAACGAATCTTGAGTGGACTGCGCTTCAAAGTGATTTTTTGCTTCGATAAATGTGCAGCCGGTCTCTTTCGAAATAATGGCCAGTACCTTGGCTGGGAACTTCGGATGGCAATTGAGCCCTGTCCCGACGGCAGTCCCGCCGAGCGCGACCTCACTGATTGCCTCTTGTGATCGCTTGACACGTTGAATGCCTAGTTCAATCTGCCTCGCATAACCGCCGAATTCCTGACCCAAGCGCACAGGTGTTGCATCCTGCAGATGGGTGCGACCGATCTTGACGATCTTGTCGAATTCTTTGGCTTTGCGAGCGAGCGATCTGTGCAAGCAGGCGAGCGCAGGGATGAGTTGTTGTTGCATCATTTCCCCCGCGGCAATATGAATCGCCGTGGGAATCACGTCGTTGCTGGACTGGCCCAGATTGACGTGGTCGTTTGGGTGCACCAGTTTGCTGCCCCGGGCTCCGCCTAACAACTCAGTAGCACGATTGGAAATCACCTCGTTGGTGTTCATGTTCGTCGAGGTGCCTGAGCCGGTTTGAAAAATGTCCACTGGGAACTCGGCGTCGAGCGCGCCCTCGACCACTTCTGTCGCGGCCTGCTTGATCGCTTCCGCTGACTTCTTGTCGAGGAGGCCCAGCGAGTGATTGACCGTCGCGGCAGCACGTTTGATCATCCCCATCGCGCGGATCATAGCGCGGGGGAATCGCAAAGAACTGATCGGAAAGTTCTCGATGGCGCGGGCGGTCTGCACACCATAATAGGCCGTAGCCGGTACGGCCAGTTCTCCCATCGTGTCTCGCTCGATTCTTGTGGGGCCCGTTACTGCCATATTCTTGCCGGTCTGTGAGTTCTTCATGCGCTCTACTCCATGGTAGGGGTTCTCACTCATTGCGGGCGTCATGATAAACTCAGGCCGCCTGCTTTCACAAGGGTATGGAGACGGAATTGCCTCACGTCACGGTTGAAGCCTACGCTGGTTATAAGGGTGAGGAAACGCCTCGGGCATTTACGCTGGATGGAGAGCGATTACTCGTGAGTCAGATTGTGGCGCGATGGTACACGGAGACGCATAGTTACTTTCGGGTTTGTGCCAGCGACCAACATCGATATGTGTTGCGGTATGATCTGGATAATCTGAGCTGGGAACTTGTCATGTGCGAAACGACGAACCGGGGGACGTAGGAGAGATAACAAGAAGAGGCCCGCCGGAGCGGGCCTCTGTACAAACCGGATATGGCGGATGGTGATTAACCGACCTTGACTTCGATCGCTTTCGGTTTCGCCTTCTCGGACTTGGGTAGCTGCAGATTCAGCACACCATCTTTGAATTCCGCCTTCACCTTCTCCTCATCGACAAGATCAGGCAATGAAAAGCTCCGGACAAAGCTGCCATAGGAACGTTCTACCCGATGATACTTTTTCCCGCTCTCTTCCTTTTCCTGCCTGCGCTCACCTTGGATCGTGAGGACGCCATCATCTAGTGTGACTTTCACATCCTCTTT